>QWPU01000170.1 GCA_003671065.1 Planctomycetota bacterium
TGGAAAGTTGCGTCTTTGACTCGACTTACGACTGTGAAACCCAACTGCGGGAGCGGCACAAAACGCCGCTCCCGCAGTTGTTTTTTTCCGATTCTCGAGGGAAGGTTAAGATCCGGTTGCAACAATCGAAAACTCGAAGCACAATGGTAGTTACAGGTTCGTCCCCTGCTTGTCAGAACCAGTCAGAGACGCGGCATGATCACACCATGATCAAACCATGATCAAACCATGACCGCGCCTCATAAGCCCTCGATGATGGAGTCACTCACTATGTCAGATGCGCAATCACTCACAGATATCGAAGGCGTCATCAAGTGGTTCGACGCTCGCAAAGGATTTGGCTTCATCGTTGGACCAGATGGACAAGACATCTTTGTCCACTTCTCCGTGATTGAGCAGAGCGAAGGTTTTCGCGCGCTGCGTGACGGCGAGCGCGTGACCTACTCCGCCGCCAACAGCGATAAGGGTTGGTCAGCGACGAAAGCGGCATCGCTTGGTTCGCGTGTGCCTCCTGCAGAACGAGTGAAAAGTAGCGCGAAGATCGCTCAAGAGTGATCGCACTTCTGATTGCTGAAGATCTCGTGAGCGAGCATCTTGTGGATTGGTCGTCACTCATCATTGGTGTACTCGCAGGAGGAACTGCCGCGCTGCTTCTTGCGGCGGGCGCTCTCACAGGCCGAGTCGTGCGTCTGCGCGCAGCGGAAGAACGCGCGCGCCGACAAGAGCGACTTGCTGAACTCGGAGCGCTCACTGGCGGGCTCGCACATGAAATCAAGAATCCGTTGTCGACCATCGGGCTCAATGTGCAGTTAGCGAGTGAAGCGATCCATGACTCGTCGCTTACGGCTGATGAGAAGGCGATGCTTGTGCGTCGCGTTGAAACAGTGAATCGTGAAGCAACGCGGCTTGGTGCGATTCTCAACGACTTTCTTCGGTTCGCTGGACGCATCAAACTTGCGCCGCATGAGACTGATGTGCGCGCAGTGGTTGATGAGCTCGTTGACTTCTATCGCCCGCAGTGCGATCTGCACCGCGTGATCTTGCGTGTTGATCTTCCGTCGCAGCCTGTTGTCGCTCGCGTTGACGCCGCGCTCGTGAAGCAAGCGCTGTTGAATCTGCTGATCAATGCAACGCAGTCGATCGTGAGCCATGATTGCGAGCGGCGCGAGTTGCTCGTGCGCGTGACGCACGCGACGGCGGTCGCAGTGAAAGGCGCGAAGCAGGTTGCGCACGATGAAGTTGCGATTCATGTGATCGACAGCGGTCCTGGCATTGATCCCGCCAAGCACGCGGAGATCTTTCGACCATATGTCACGGGCCGCAAAGGTGGATCAGGGCTTGGTCTGGCGGTCACACGCCGCATCGTTGAAGAGCACAGCGGTCATATTGAATTGCACTCTGAACTTGGAAAGGGCAGCGATTTCGTCGTTCGGCTTCCTGTGAAGGGACCGCCAACGAGCACGACTGAAGGCGAGGACGATCAGGCGCGAAAGACCTTGCTTGATCGACTCTTCAAACGCGCGCAATCGCGTGCTGACACACAGCGTGATTGATGACACACGCTTGCCTCACTCAAGCCAATCTTTCGCCTTCAACCGCTGCGGCACATAGGTTTCGGTGACATACGAAATGTCCTTCGTGATGAGCGACTCGACTTCCATCTTGAAGCCGTTCTTGAGCAGTCCATCGATCTCACGCTGCCAACCCTTGTGACCTGCAAACCACGGATACGCAGCAATTTCGCCTGCGCGCTTGATGTCGTTGTCGGTGAGATCGATCTTCACTGCGTCGTCAAGCCCACACTCGCGATAGTCCTTCGCGCGAATGCCGAGGAACTTCGCATCAGGAATCGCAAGACGCGATGACTCGAACGCGAGTGAAATCGAACCCTGCTTGATGACGCTGTAGATGTAGTGACCCCACGGGTCATTGTCGAGCACGCAGATGATCGGCAACTTCAGTTCTTGATTGAGTCGCTGCAACAGGCGACGACAACCACGCGGCGGTTGACCAGCGCCGTGGGTGAGAATGCAATTGTGCTTCTCCCAAAAGCGATCTTCGTTGAAGCGATTCCACACCGTGCCCTTCTCGACATGCAACACGAACTTCGCTTCGCACTTTCCAAACTGGATGATGTCGGGCTCGACGATCGAAGGCATCGCGTAACCACCACTTCCCATGCGCCGACAATTGATCTCGTCACCTTTGTCGATGACGGTGATGTTGCCAACCATCGAACCGCGATTCTCCGCAAAGACATGCAGCTCTTCGCGCAACGCACCGAGCGCGACTTCGAGATCTTCGAGAATCGGATCCGACTCATCCTGCGTATCGAATGTGTTCTCTTTCGTGCCCGCGACTGTGTGCTTTGCCTTGTAAAACACCCCACGAAGACTGCTCGTCTTTCCCGCGTCGATGAGATCTTTCACCGTGCTCGCATGCAACATCGTCTGCATGAATTGCTTTGCGGTCTTGAGATCGAACAACGGACGCTCAACCGCGCCTTCACCCATTTCGAGGATGCCGCGCTTCTTGTTCCAGATCGTATTGGTCTTCGTGCGCATCGGAATACGCACGGTTGGTTCACGACCCGCAAGCGCGCGCTTGGCGATCTCTGCAGCGAGCGTGAGGATTTTTTTCTGCGTGCGAATGTCGCGCTCTTTCACATGAGCGGTCGCAGGCTTCGGCGTGGCTGCCGCTGGTGACGCGGCAGCTTTTGATGTGGTCTTCTTGGCCATAGCGGAGTACTTCGTTGACGCGCTGCTTAGAAGAGGCGCGGATCGTTGTCGTCGAATCGTGGTTTCTTCTCTGTTGGTTTCTTCTCTGTTGGTTTCGCTTCACTCGCGCGTGCGGCGAGGTCTTTCTTGGTGATGATCGCGGGAGCGCTGCGCTTGCTCGGCGCTTGCTTTGGCGTTGATGGCGCTAGCGCCTTTGCATCGCGCTTCGTGTCGACGGGCTTTGTCGACTTCGACTTCGCTTCAAGAAACACAGGCGCCGCAAGCGGAGCCTCCTTCTCAATCGGTGCAATCGCGCTTGACACGACGATCACGCCGTCATCATCAAACGAATCATCATCATCCGCAACGACCTTGCCATCTTCATCGAGTTCCTGATCGGCAACCGCCGTCTTCGTGCGTGCTTGTTGCAACAACGCGTCGTAAATCTTGCGCGCGTCTTCACCTGTGATCGCATTGAGTGCTTTCGCAATCTCACCGATGTAGCGCTCGAACACATCGCGTCGCTCGCCTTCGCGGCGCATCTTCTGTCGCTTGCGCAAATATGTACCGAGTTTGCGTCCGCATTCCATGAGCGCAAGGCGCATCTCTTTGCGAATCTCGTCGTAGTCGGCGATCGCTTCTTTCGATTCGCTCGTGAATGGCACCCACACGCTCGCCATGTGAATCATCACCACGAGCGGTCCAACTGGCAGACCTCCGCGCGGTTGTTGCATCGCATAGTTGCGCCATGGTGTTTCTTCGATCGCCTTGAAACTCGAACACGCTGATTGCTGAAACAGCAGCGGCACACGATTGGCAAAGCGAATGACGCGCGCGGCTTGGTCACCTGGAAGATCTCCGCCAAACGCGATCGCTGCTTCAATCTGAAACGGTCGACCGCGATACACCGCGGCTTCGCGCGTGGATGCTGCGTAAAACTCCGCCTTCACACCTTTGAGCAAGCCCGCAAGTAGTTGTCGCACGCCAATCGGCGCGAGACAATCCGTCGGCGGCGGCGAGAGACGCTCTTCGTCGAACACTTTGAAAAGTTTCTCGACTTGCTGCGGTTCAATCTCGCTTGCTTTCGTTCGACTCGTCACGCCGATTGCACTGCAGAACTTGCTCGCAGTTGCCGAGGAAACACGGCAAAACCGCGTCTGTAAGAAATCGTAAAGCGTGCCCTTCTCACTCGATTCATAATCCCTGATCATCTGCAACAAAATGCCGAGTTCGATGCCCTTTGGATGCGGCTGAATCTCTTTCGTCTCAACAGGAAGCTCTTGCACTCCGCGTGGATAGACAATCACGCCGCCCGTTTCGCTCGTCTGCGCAGGCGCATCACGCTTCGCATCTTTCGACTTGCCTTCTTGTGCCGCCGCTGCACTCGTACCCGGCAACATGTCTTCGGCGTCATCACTCGCAACGCGTGACGGAGGCACAAACACAATGCGCGCGTGCGGATTCGCGATCGCCGTGAGTTCGAGGAACTCATCAACACTGCCGCGACCCTTCTGATACTTGCCTTCGAGTTCAATCGCAACGCTCGTGCCTGTCGGAAAACTCGACGGCGACAAGTACGCGTCTTCACTTGCAAGTTGCTTCGTGCCCGACGAAAGCGAACGCAAACGCGAGGGCGGAAAGTCTGCAGTCTCTTTGTCGAGCGTGACTTCAGCGCGATTGGTCTTCGTGTTCATCGCGAGCTCAATGTGATGAGCCGCTTGCTTCGCGCCAGGCTTCGTATGAATGATCATCGGACGGCCCGTAGTGATGAGACCGTTCATTCCTGCCGCTGAAATGCCAATGCCTTGTTGCCCGCGCGACATCTTCAATCGGTGAAACTTCGAGCCATACAACAGTCGCCCAAAGATGTTCTCCACTTGCTTGCGCACGATGCCAGGACCGTTGTCGACAACGGTCACGCGGTAGCGCGAACTCTTGGCGGTGGCTTGACGCTTCGGATCGAGGTCTTCGATGATGACGACGATCTCGGGCAAGATGCCGCCTTCTTCGCACGCATCAAGCGAGTTGTCGACGGCTTCTTTGACCGTAGTGAGCAACGCCTTGCGCGCATTGTCGAAGCCAAGGAGGTGGCGGTTCTTGACGAAGAACTCGCTGACCGACACATCTTTCTGGCGCGCCGCCATTTCTTCAGCGGTTGCGCCTCGACGCTTGGTAGTCGGCGTGGTGTTGGGTTTCGTACTCGCGTTGGCGTTGCGGTCCTTCACAGCGCTCTCCATCGGTGCACTCTCCGTCGGTGGATATTGGTGCGATCACGCGAGGCTCAACTCACCACTCGTGCATGAACGCTGCGAAAGACTAACGCAAGCGATGATCCGCCGCGAAGACTTACGCAGTTTCTCCTGCATTCGCGCGAAGCAGCGAGTTGCGCTACAGTCTCCGCCCTTCAAACCCGCAGACAAGCACTGACAGACAAGCACCGACGCTCAAGGAACTCACAATGGAAACCTCGCTCCTCATTCTCAAGCCAGACGCCGTTCAGCGCGGACTCATGGGTCGCATCGTCAGTCGCCTCGAAGACAAGGGACTGCAAATCGTGGGCGTGAAGCTCATGCAGATCTCGCCTGAGCTTGCGGCAACGCACTACAAGGATCACGCGGGCAAGGGTTTCTACAACGGCCTCGTCGGTTTCATGACCAGTTCGCCCGTTCTGGTGCTCGCGGTCCGCGGCATCGGGGCGATCACGATCTGCCGCAACATGATGGGCGCGACTTTCGGATCGAAGGCCGTCGCTGGAACGATCCGCGGCGACTTCGGCGTTTCGAACTCGTTCAACCTCATCCACGGCTCCGATAGCCCTGAAGCAGCGGCGCGCGAGCTCGGTCTGTTCTTCAAGGCGGGAGAAGTGCTTGATTTCCCACGCGCGAGTGACCGTTGGGTGTACGACTCGAGTAGCGGTAAGTCTGAGTAAGCCCAACTTGTGGGTTCAACTCGATTGAAAAACCGATAGCAGCGCCGCGCGCTAGGTGAAGACTCACGCGCACGCGGCAGCCGTCGTCAGGTAATGCAGGTTGAAAAGATTTTCACTCGATTTTCAGGGTGATTTGATCTTTTTTCAGTCGGCGTGCGAACAGAGGCCATGCGAGATGCGTCTTGTTCGCCTCCTCTAACAAAAGTGCATCGCTAGACGAGTGGCCAAGTAGATAGAGGAGCGTTGTGTTTCTGGGGACTTTCAAATGATGTTGATCTCAAAGACGGCTGCGCAACGCGAGGCAACTCGCGCTACGCAGGGGGGGGGGGTGATCAGCAAGATCGGGTGATATCGGGTTTCTAAGTGCGAAACGCCCGGTGCTCGAGAGGATATTCGGTGAAGGCTCGCCGCGAGGATCTCAGGTTCGCTGCGAGGATCTTTTGTGTTTGGCAACTCAGCTTCGACCAGCTGAGGGAATCAGAAAGCTATCGCTAACTTAAGGAATCTGACCATGCGTGTGATTCTTTCCCGAACAAGACAAGTGGACCAACAAGCGATCGATGCGACGCAAAGCGGCTTGACGACCACTCCGAGCCTGCAAGGCTCGGCGACCGAGGCGCCGCAGGTCTCGGGCAAGGTCTCTGCCGAGGTCTCCGCCACGGTCTCGAGCGATGGCTCGTCCAAAGCCGGATCGAAGGATTCATCCGCGAAAGACTCCCCGCTTGGGCGCGCTCGACGACGCGACAGCGTTTCGCTGCGTCCGCGGCCGACGAATCTGAAGACGACGAAGACGACGAAGGCGCGAAAGTCGGCTGAAGAGGGCCTGATTAGACTTTCCTCGACTCAAGAGCGCGTCCTCAAGTTGCTGCTCTCGGAGCCGATGGATTACATCGATCACCCTGAGTTCCACGAGCCGAATGCCGCGGATCGCATCTACTGCCCCGCTGAAATCGCCCGTCCCGATGTCACTTGGTACCGACCGCTGATGGATGACTTCCTTTCAGTGCGCAACCGAACGGTTCGTTCACCAAAGTCGCAGTCGTCGATTCTCCTGACGGGAGCGCAAGAGCGCATCCTTTTCATGAAGTACAACTTCGCGCGCTTCCAAGTGTCCGAAATCCAGCAGCAGGTCGCCTCACGCGCGCCAACGCTGACCGAGGCGCTTGCCGCGCTCAAGTGGTACGCCATTTCCAAGCAATACCGCGAGCAACTTGCCGAAACCAACCTCGGGCTGGTGTTGGCGATGTCCCGACGCG
>QWPU01000171.1 GCA_003671065.1 Planctomycetota bacterium
TGTCGATGCAACCACGCTGCGCGCGCTTGAACTTGAACGAACGCTGCGCAGCGGTTCGACTGAAGGCAGCGTGCTTTCGATCTTTGATCGCGCGGTTACTGCGATGGGACGGCGCCTTACGCGCGATTGGCTGTGTTACCCGCTTGCGGCGAACGCAGCGATCGATGCACGGTTGGATCGCGTGGAAGCGTTGGTGCGCGATGAGCAACTCGCCGACGCGTTGCTCGCGCATCTGTCGACGCTGCAAGATGTCGCGCGTATTGCAGGTCGCGCAGCACTTGGCCGCGCGACGCCACGCGACTTCACTGCGTTGGCGCGTTCGCTTGCGACGATTGAACCGTTGCGCGACACGCTTTCAACGCACGCTGCGTTCTCCGCTGATTGCGCTGATCTCGCGCGACTCGCGCCAAGCCTCGCTTCACTGGCAAGCACACTCACTCGCGCGATCAAGTCGGACGCGCCAACACATTTGCGCGAAGGCGGCGTCTTCAACGATGCGTTCGATCTTGAGTTGCAAGAGACTCGCTTGCTGCAGCGCGACAGCAGTGTGTGGCTGGCGAACTACCAAGCCGAACTCATCGCGCTGACCAACATCGCTTCACTCAAGGTGGGCTTCAACTCGGTGTTCGGTTACTACATCGAACTCACGGCGGTTGCTGCACTCAAAGCGCCGACGCATTTCACGCGCAAACAAACGCTGCGAAATGCCGAGCGCTACATCACGCCTGAACTCAAAGAGTTTGAAGAGAAAGTGCTGAGCGCCGATGCGCGCGCCATTCATCGTGAGAAGGAATTGTGGACCGCGCTGTGTGCAGAAGTCAGCGCGCTCGTGCGCAGCATCGCTGACTTCGGCGAACGCGCGGCCGAACTCGATGCGCTCTCGTGCCTTGCAGCTGTTGCACGCCGACAAGGCTGGGTTCGCCCCGTAATCACGGAGAAACCAGGCATTTTCATCGAAGCGGGTCGCCATCCTGTGCTCGATCGTTCGCTGCAAGCCACCTTTGTTGCTAACGACACCACCCTTGGTGGCATCAACAGCAGTGATGGCAGCGCGCAACCAACGCTCGCGCTCATCACTGGTCCAAACATGGCGGGCAAGAGCACCTACATTCGCCAAGTCGCGCTCATCGCGTTGCTCGCGCATGTTGGTTCGTTCGTGCCTGCAACGCGCGCGGAGATCGGTGTGCTCGACGCGATTCTCACTCGCATCGGTAGCGCCGACGAGATTCACACGGGTCAATCAACCTTCATGGTTGAGATGACTGAGACTGCAAACATCTTGCATCACGCAACTGATCGCAGCCTCGTGATCCTCGACGAAATCGGCCGCGGTACAAGCACGCTCGATGGTTTGAGTCTTGCATGGGCGATTGCAGAAACGCTTGCGTCGCGCCGCGCGTGCACGCTGTTTGCAACGCACTATCACGAACTCACGCAACTCGCTGACTCGTTGAGCGAAGTCACCAACCTTCATGTGACGGTGCGCGAGTGGAATGACGAGGTGGTGTTCTTGCATCGCATTGCGGCGGGTCGTACTGATCGCAGTTACGGCATTCATGTCGCGCGTCTTGCGGGACTTCCCCCCACCACTATTGCGCGCGCAAAGGAAGTCCTTGAGCTTCTCGGCAAGGTTGAAGTTGCCAATGCGCTCGCTGGTCGCGTCGAAGAAATTCTCGCGAGCCCCACGGCCAAAACTTCACGCGCGCTCAACGACAAGCAACTGTCCCTCTTCACTGAGTGGGTTGACCATCCAGTCGTTGCGGATCTGCGCGCGGTCGATCTCAACGGGCTGACCCCGCTTGCGGCGTTTGATCTGCTGCGTAAGTTGTCCGAACAAGCGCGAAATCGCTGACAGTAAAGCCGATTCGAGGGGCGAATTCTGAAGAGAGTCCGAGAAGTAATGCCATTTTTGAGTATTTTCCGCCGGAAGACTTGACAGCGATTACTGTTACTGTAAGATAGCGGCATGGTCACTACCTTGCCCGACATCCTCGCATCGGTTCCCTCTGAAGGCCTTGGCCTCGAGGAATTGACGGCGCTCGCCAACAGGGCGCTTGAGTCGCGCTCGCTTGTTGTGGATGACGGGCGCACGAGTGACCGCGTCGACGCGCGCACGATTCGCTTCTATCAAACGCTCGCGATTGTCCCCAAGCCTGAATACGAAGGTCGGCGCGCGGTCTACCAGCGCGAACATCTCGTGCGCGTTGTTGCGGCCAAGCAGTTGCAGTCAGAAGGCTTCACGCTCGCGCAGATTCAATCGACGCTTCCAACGCGCACCTTCGACGAACTCGCCAGCGCGCTCTTTGAGTTTCACGGCGCGCAACCTTCAGCCACTCCCCTTCCATCACGCGTTTCCGCCGAGGCGCCTTGCGCTCGTCCTTCCACTCTTGTTGCTTTCGAACTCATTCAAGGAGTCACCGTCCTCATCGACCCAACTGTTGTCGCGCACATCGACGCGCTCGCGCTTGCACTCACTCGTACGGCTCAATCTCACGCTCATCAACCACACATCGGAGGAATCGAATGACCATGACAACCACCGCAACCATTCAGAGCAGCGACATCGGTACTCGCGCCACAACTCGAACGCTTGGCGAACTGCTGGGGCTCGACAGCAAGACGACGAAGAAGTCACGGCACGAACTCGAGGCGATTCCATTCCCGCTGGTGAAAGTCGTCGTGCGCACGCACATCATTGCGGACTGCGCTGTGACTGAACTTGAAGAGCACTACGCGAACCCACACGCGCGAGCGATGGATGTGGTGCACACGATTCCGTTGCCTGCTGATGGCGCGGTGACGGCGTTTGAAATGATCGCGGGTGCGCGGCGGATCGCGGGTCTGTGTAAGAAGACTGAGGACGCGAAGGCCGACTTCGAAAGCGCGAAAAAGCGCGGGAAAACCGCAGCAATCGTTGAAAGCGTGCGCGATGATGTGCATGTGATTCGTCTGGCGAATGTTCCCGCAAAGACCTCGATCATCGTGAAGCTTCGCATCGTGGAACGACTGCGCGTCGATGACGGACGCTTCGAGTTTCGCTTTCCAACCACGATCTCTGAGAAGTTCGTGCCCGGTGACGCGATTGATCATGCGGGCTACGGCACCAAGCCTGACACTGAAAGCGCGCCTGATGCATCGCGACTCACGCCGCCGATTCGTCTTGAAGGCGGGACTGCACTCGATTGCGAGATCACGCTTGCAGCTGGTGCGACGGACATTTCTTCGAACCTGTCGCTCAGTCGCCACGACAACGCGGACGGCACGATTTGCCTTCGTCCAGCGCGAGGTGCGTCGTGCGATCGCGACATTGTTGTGCGGTCATGGGCGCGCGGAAGTGATGCGATCACTCGCGCCTACACCGATGGCGAACGCACGATCGTGGTGGTGGATCCTCCCGCTCGCCGCACGCCGCAACTTGAAACCGCGCGTGAAGCGGTGTTTGTGATTGATCGCTCTGGTTCAATGGACGGTCACCGTTTGAGCGCCGCCAAGCGCGCGCTTGCTCGGGCGCTTCAATCGCTCAGTGCGCGCGACACCTTTGAAATCATCGCGTTCGAGAACAAACTCGATCGATTCCAGAAGGAGCCAGTGACCGCAACCAACGATCATCTCACTCGCGCGCTGAAGTGGCTCGAGAAGATCGCTGCGAATGGCGGCACGCAAGCCATGCCCGCGCTTGAAGCAGCGTGCGTCGGTCGTGTTGCCCCTGGACGCGTGCGAACTGTGCTGTTTCTCACTGATGGCGATGTTGGAAACGACGGCGAGATCATCGATCTCACGCGGAAGTTCGATCCTGCCACGCGACTCTTCGTCGTTGGCATTGGCGTGTCTCCGTCCAATGCGTTCATCTCACGATTGGCGCGTCTTGGCGGTGGCACGCATCTCATTGTCGAGGATGGTGATGAGATCGAAGCAGAGATCACGCGCTTCGAAGCAGCGTTTGCGGGACCGATGGCGTGCGGGCTTGGTGAAGATGGTGCGCGGCAACACCGCACTTGCGATCTCTTCGCTGGTCGCGCATCGGTCTTCTTTCTCGAAGGCGCGCGTGAACAGGTGAAGGTGACGAGTACCGATGGTCGCTTCAATGCTGAGTGTGTCGTGCAACGCACAGTGATGCCGCTGGGCGCATTGTGGGCGCGTGATCGCGTCATGCATCTTGAGGATCGAATCATCGCGCGTCCGCATGAACGCGAGCTCATTGAAGGTGAGATCGTGAACATCGGCGTGGCGCATCAGATTCAGACACGGCTTACGAGTTTCGTTGCCGTGGATGAGTTGAGCCAAGTGCATGGCGAGCCGATTGAGATTGTGCAACCAATGGATCGCGTGAGAGATCGCAGCGTGCTTCACTGCATCGCGATGCCGTCGTTCGCAATGCGGTCGATTGCACCGAGTGATTCCGACGAAGAACCCAATGGCCAGCGCATGGCGTGCTTCGCCCCTATGCCAGCACCCCAGTCTCCCGCGGAATCCTTCCTTTCCCGACGCGGCCGCAACGCGACGAGTTTGAAAGGCGTGACCACACTTGCGGAACTGTTGTGCATCATCCTCGCGACTTTCAAAACCGGGCGTCCAATCAGCGATGCGATGATCCAACAATTGATCGCAGCACTCGATGCGTGTGCGATCGATCCGCGAAACGCGCAGTTTGTTGCGGCGCTTCAAAGCAAGGACTTCGGGGAAATGTGCAGACTCGCGTTGGAGATGACAGGCGAGGACTCGCTCGACCAACTGTATCACTCGGCTTGATGCAGTTAGTCAATCGCGACCGCGCACACGACTCATGTCGTGTGCGCGGTTGCTTTCGTTTTGCTTTCACTTTCGCGTTCAGTCCACGCGTTCAGTCACCGTGCTTCTGACGCAGACGAGTCGAAAGCCGCAGCATCCACTGCACGCGCTCAAACTCGTTGAGCCACTCTTGCAACACTTCCGCACTTTCATCCGCTGGAATCGGCGCCCATGGAAGTTCGCAGCCCGCGCCGAGTTGTCGACGCGCAAGACCGCGATAGCGCGAGAGCGTGCGATCACCAAAGATCGAACACACTGTATTGTCTTCACTCGCAAACACCACGACAGGCACGCGGCCGCCGCCGCAGAGAGTGAGCGTCGAAGTGAACTCCGCTTCCACATCGCGATCAATCCAACGAAGATCGATCTGCGGAGACGCCTCGGCAATTCGAACGAGCATCGGGCATTGCTGCACACAATCACCGCACCACATGCCGCTGACGACGAGCACCTGCATGCGTCGAGAAAACCCCTCGATCTCATCGCGTTGCGTGGGTGAAAGCGCGGTGCGCGCATAGACCGTCGTCCACCCATCGGCGCGTGATGGATCGGTTGCGAGGTAGCGCTCGTAGTTGAGCGCACGGGAGAAGATAGATTTAAACAAGCTCGACTCAATCATGCGATGACCTTTCGGGTTCTGCTTCGCCGAGCGTACACTCGAATCCGCATGATGTGGAGTATGCCAAACTCAATTCGAAGCATGCGCATGATGATGCTCTTGATAAGCACCATGCTCAGCGTGCACTCACTCGCGCGCGCCGACGATCCGCCGATCGCGCCAAGCGCAGAAACCCCCGTGATTCTGCTTCATCTCGCGGAAGCCTCCGCAGAGGAAGCCCTCGCACTCAATCGTCTTGCGAGCGCGCGAAGTTGGACCTCACGCGCGCTCGCGTGCATGCGACTTGAACGCTACGACTGCGTTGCAAGCGCGGGACGACTCACCAGTTTCACCGGCGATTCGTCATGGCGCGTTCGTGCCTACGCCTACGCCTGTCTTGCGCGGCGCGGAATCCTCGTGCCCACGGAAACGATTGAAGCCGAACGCGATCCACGCGTGCTGCGCGCCATCCTTCGCGGCCGCTATGAAGTCCAGCAGTCATCGATCGACACGCGCATCGCGTCGATTGAGAAATCGCTCAACCTCTATGAAGCAACCGTCGCGCTCGAGATTCTCGCAGCCGCGCAATTTGGAGGCGCACACACACCGCCTGATCCGCTCGTCGTCGAACGCATGACTGAGCTTCTCAAACGAATCATCTTGCGCATGAATCGAGCCGAAGGCGGTTCGCTCTCGAGCCGACTTGCTGCAATCCAGCGGCAATGATTCCGCTCGCTCATATCGTTGGGGCAAGAGTGGTATCGAAAGTCGCGCAAAGATCCTGGCTACGAACCATCAGCGCTTGTGCCATCACGACCGAGCGGCGCGCGGCTTGTTGAACGCAATCGCGTCGCCGACCTCAGCACTCCTCAATTCGTTGCCTTTGAGACCTACCTCGCGGCGATTGCAATTCGTCCAATGGACCTCGCAATCCTCATCGATTGCACCGCGAGCATGAGTCGTGAGATCAGCGACGCGCAAGCCAACATCGATGAACTCGTCGACTTTCTCGGCAGCGTCACCGGAGGTTTGCGCCTCGGCATTGTTGGCTATCGCGATGACTCGGACGGTTGGGAAACCAAAGCGTGGGACTTCACGACGAGCCTCGATGAAGCGCGCGAACGATTGTGGAATCTCTCGGCCGAGGGCGGAGGCGACACGCCTGAGAGCGTGTACGCGGCGATGAAACTCGCCCTCACGAAGTTGTCGTGGCTGAAGGATCCTCTGCCGCCCGCTGAGCCGCCGATTCGCGCGTGCGTGATTGTTGGTGATGCGCCGCCGCATGTTGGTGAAGGCAAACTGTGTGTCGACCTCGCCAAGCGCGGCTTTGCCAACGGCGTTCGTTTCTACGGAATCATCGCGCGCGATGCAGAGTCGAATCTCAAGAGTGAAGATCAGGGTGATGATCAGGGCGATGATCAGGGTGATGATCAGGGTGATGTTCTTGTGCCGAGCAAGCCAGCACCCGCG
>QWPU01000172.1:0-2382 GCA_003671065.1 Planctomycetota bacterium
CAGCACATCCGCGGAGCTTGAAGAGTTCGGCGCGCACTGGCAGTTGAACATGAACTCCGTGGTTCGCGAGCTTGCGCACTTCCTCTCAGGCCGCGGTCTTGGCGGCGGCGTCGCGTATTTGCCTGGCTTGTGCAACAGCGGTGCGGCGTATGGCGTGAGCGCAAATCTCGGCGGCTACTTTCCAACGCCACTCGTCGACAACTACGATGGAAATTGGGACATCTATGTGGTCGCGCACGAACTCGGACACAACTTTGGCGCGCCACACACGCACAACTACGCACCGCCGCTCGACGGCTGCGGTTCGTCGCCGCAAGACTGCACCGCGGCCGACCTCGACATCGGCACGATCATGTCGTATTGCCACATCTGCTCGGGCGGCGTGGCAAATGTCAAACTGCAATTCCATCCTGGCAACATCGCGTCGATCGAACAGCGTTTCGCGCAGATGGGCTGCGCACTGACGGGTCCATCGGTGTATCCCGTCACCATGAACGATCGAGGCAACACCGTTTCGGCTGCCCCAGTCCTTCTTGATGTGCTCGCGAACGAAATCGAGTTCAACTGCGAAGACCTCATCATTGCATCGTTTCTGGAAACTTCGGTCAGCGGCGGTGCGGTCACTCGCAGTATCGGCAGCGGTCTCGGCGGCCGCGATCAACTGCTCTACACGCCGCCGAGCGGAAGCTATGCGGGAGAGGATGTGTTCACCTATCGCGTGCGCGACACGAGCAATCAGGAGATGGTCGCCACGGTGTTCGTTGATGTCATGAGCGTGCGCATTCCTGAGAATCCAGTTGGCGCGACGCCGCAACTTGATGTCTCGTACTACGCGTTGGTCACGCCCGCGGTGTTGCCAAACTTCTCCTCGCTCACGCCTTATCTGAGCAGCACGACCGCGGATGTGAATGTCGTATCCACCAATGGCAACTTTGCGACGAGTGGTCGCGCGGATGATGTTGGCGCGCTCTACCGCGGCTGGGTCAACATTCCGACCGCGGGCGCGTGGACATTCTTTACGAGCTCGGATGACGGTTCGCGCTTGCTCATCGGCAACACCGTGGTGGTGAGCAACGATGGATTGCACGGCATGGTCGAACAGTCAGGAACGATCTTGCTCGGCGCTGGCAAGCACGCAATGCGAATCGAGTTCTTCGAGCGCACGGGCGGCGCAGGCATGGTTGCGTCGTGGCAGGGACCCGCGGTTGCAAAGGCCGTGATGCCCGCGAGCGCACTTTTCCACGGCGGTGCTGATCTTGCGTCTGACCTCGACAACTCGGGGACGGTCTCTGGTCCGGATCTGTCGATCATGCTGAGCAGTTGGGGAAACAGCGGTGGACCGGCGGATGTGAATCGCGATGGCAATGTGAATGCCGCGGATCTTGCGGTGCTGCTGAGTGCGTGGACTGGTTGAGCGTGCGAATATGCGCGCAGTTGTGAGTTGCGCACCGTGATGCGCAGTCGCGCGGCGTGACTCGCAATCGCGTCAAGTTGGTCCTCACTGAGGTGCTCAAATAAAATTGTGGGAGATTTGTAGGATCGCGCGGTTTCAATTTTTCGTGCTGTAGTGTGTGGAAATGAATCTCGCGCACTTCCTCGTGTTGAGCACTCGCATTCGCTTTGGCGGATTGATGCGCGGCGCGTGCCTCGCTTTTGCGCTGGTCTTCATGTTCGGCTTCGTGTTCGGCTTCGTCACGCACGATGCCAACGCGCGCAACGAGAGCGCTCGCGTCGCGGTGAAGCGGCTGTTTGCGCCCAATTCTGATGTATTGAATGGCATCTTGGTGCTGCCGCGCGCAGACGCGACGCCGTTGGTTTCGCGAAGCGCGTTATTCATTTCCCCGTGGATTTCGGGAGGGATTTCGGGAGGGATTTCCCCAGAACCGCCAAGTGTCGTCGGGCCAAATCATGCTCGCATGTTTGCGCGATTTCCCTGCGTCCACGGTGGCGGTCCACTTCGCATGCTGCCGCTTGGAAGCGGGGCGATCGCTTGGCGCGCGATGATTATTTCAGGCAATGACAAACTTCCACTGGGCGGTGAAGCAGCGGTCGAGCGCGGGCAAGCTGGCCAACATGTGCGTCGAGTGACTGAGCGCATCGCTTCGCAACAGATGTTCGGTGAGGCAGATCCAACGCGGTGCTTTGAATTCGATTTCCCCGCAGGCGCGGCGGAGGTTGAGGTGTTCAGCAATGTCGAAGTGGAGCACACGCATGCGGCGTTGCTGCTTGATGATGGCGCGGAGGAAGTGCTTATTGCGAATCTTGACTCGCGTATGAATCGAGAAGGTGAGGCGCTCATGCTTCACCTGCGCGGCGCGGTGAGTGCGGAGGGCGTTGGAGTGCGAGCGGGCGAGCATGTTCGGAAGGATGAAGGGTCTACGG
>QWPU01000172.1:2392-6845 GCA_003671065.1 Planctomycetota bacterium
TCGCGCAATCCACATCCTCTCAGCGAGCGTGCGATGGAGCGACGGTTCGATCGTGCACGCGCAAACGACTGAACTTGATGCTTCGTCGGCGACTGTTGACATGACGCAGCCAGATCACGCAGTCCTTCGATTCGACAACGCACTCGCAGGAGATGCATTGGTAAGCGTGCACGCAACTGTGATGGATGAACGCGGCAGACCGCGCTCGCGCACGATTCACTTTCTTGTGTCGATTACCCACGATGAGTGTCGTCTCAGCGGCGACGCGCGCATCGAAGCGAGCATTGAGAATGGGCTCGATGGCGCGACGGCGAATGTGTCGATCGGTGTCGTTGCGCCGCGCGGCAGTGCGAAGACAAGTGACGCAGTCGTTTTCGCCGCGAGCGAACTGTGGGCAGCGAGCAGCAGTGGCGAGCGATGTCTCGGTTGGATCGGTGGACTTGCAGAGATCAAGTATTCCGCCGCGTCTGCGACGATCCAGCTTGATTGTCCGATGGAGGCGCTCATGCTCGCCGACGACGAGCGCATTGAATTGCGCGCGCTGCGACTGCATGCGCGTGACAGTTGTGCGCTGATCGACAAGCGCGATCGAGTTGAACCCGTTGTTGCGACCAACCTCGATGCGCGATTGCGCGTGGATCGAGTTCAACGCTCACGGAGTCCACTCGCAACATGGGGTCGAGCGGGAAGCGCCAGCGTTCCCGCTCAATCCAGCACGCACGATCAGCAGTTCATTCCAGGCGTCGGAACTCACGCGCTGGCGCTCGTGCATGGTTACTGCGCTGATGTTTCTGGGTGGCCTTCGCAACACTTTGGCTTCGATGCGTTCGTCTACTCGAACTTCATGCAGAACATGAGTCACGATGCGTTCGCGCTCGATCTCGCTGCGCGCGGCGCTGCGTACAAAAGTTTCGGCGTCGTCGCGCACAGTCAGGGTGGATGCGCCGCGCTCCATCTCTACGCGTTCTACTGGAGCGGTCTCGATTGGGCGAATGAAGGTCGCTTGATTCAAGCGCTCGCAGCACCATTTGAAGGGACTTCGCTTGCGGGGAATCTCGCGGCGCTCGGCGAGGTGTTCGGTGTGCAATGCGGCGCGAATGTGAGTCTCACCTACGACGGAGCGGCGGTGTGGCTCTCACTGGTTCCAACTGCCGCACGCGCGCGCGTCTCAACATGGACAACTACTTTCACAGACAACTGGTGGGCGTACGACTACTGCAGTCTTGCGACCGATGCGCTTCTCACTGATCCTGAAGACGGCGTGACTGAGCACTGGTCGGGTCACATTGCGGGCGCGAACAACATGGGCCTCACTACGGGATGGTGTCATGTGTATGACATGCAAGAACCGCGCAACAGCACAGACCCAACTCGAAACGCGTCGATGAACGCGATGGGGGCACGATGAAAGTGTTGAGACACTTGGGATGGAGCTGGCTTGTCGTCCTGCTCGCGCTGCTCGTGCGTGCTGCCGCTGCCGATCAATGGCGTGTGACGGGTGGCGTCATCTCAGAGACGATTCCATTCACGCGTTCGTTCACGGTGCCCGCGGAGCCAGTTCACCGAACGATCGTGTCCGCGCGCGTGCAACTTCGTGTGACCCATCCGTGGGTCGGCGATCTTCGCTGCGTGCTGCGCCATCCCAGCGGTGCGCAAGTCGTTCTACTCGATCGATCAGGCCTCGCCGCAGAGCCAGGCGCTGGCAGCGGCGTTGGATATCCAGGGCCGTGGGGTTGTGGAGGCGACAACATTGATGTGTGGTTTGATGATGCGGCTCTCGCTGCGGCTGAAACGACTTGCCCATACAGCCAAACTCCAGTGCTGAGTGGTGCGCTTCGACCACTTAGTCCCCTCGCAAATCTCGCCGCGCGTTCGCCTCTAGGAGTGTGGACGCTCACGATCACTGATCTCCTGATGGGCGACACAGGAAGCGTCGAAACAATCTGCGTCGAACTTATCACCGCCGTTGATTGCAATCACAACGGACGCGACGACGCGATAGACATTGAGCAAGGAAGCAGTGTTGATGTGAATGCCGACGGAGTTCCTGATGAGTGCGCGTGCAGCGCGGATGTGAATCACGACGCCGTCGTCAACGCGGCTGATCTCGCGCTCTTGCTTTCACAATGGGGTTCGTGCGGCGCGTGTTCAGCCGATCTCACTGCAGACTCGTTTGTCCAAGCGGATGATCTCGCGATCATGTTGTCGCAGTGGGGAGTGTGCGTACTGGGCTCTAGGTAGGCGGCGTCAGTTGCGTGAGACCGGCGGCGATGCGGGCGCAGGGCTCGTCACGGGCGCAGGTTCTGGCGCGGGCGTCTCCGGCGCACTCGGTGGAAGCGTTCGCGCGAGTTCGAGTCGTTGCGTCGCAGGACCAGGCATCAGCGGATACGGCAGACCTTCTTGCCAGTATCGATGAAGACTTCGGAAATGAGGTGAAGTTGGAAGGCCACACTGCCCACACGGCGTAACAAGAATCGCGTCACTGAGATGCGTCGGACTCACCACGCTTCGTTCGCTCGCGCCGAATGTTGGCGTCTGCACGCGCACGCTTGTCGGATGACCAGGAAGTGGAGCCTTGGGCATTTCCGCCATTCGTGCAGCGGCGCCGAGCGAGTCTGCTGCGGGGTGACGAATCCACGCGCGGTTGTCATCGCCGCGCGTGCGAAACCCGCCATCTTTGCCGCGTGATTGCGCCGCGGCTTGCACGATCATCGCGCGCGCGAAGGCGTTCCACGATGCGCTCTCATGTGGGAGAAGATGCTCGCAGCGAACTTCCAGAATACGCAACAACGCTTCATCATCGAGCGCGCTTGAGAGGTCGCGTGCAGAGGCGCCCGTCTCACGCATGTCGCTCAGGTTGGCGAGCTCGCGCGCAAACACTCCGCGCGTGGCGCTTCGCACTTGGTCGAGGAGCACGGGCGCTTGTTCGGCTGCATCGGTTGATCCTTGCCACGCGCGAAGAATCGCGAGACTGTCAACAAGGACTTGCGCGCTTGCGGCGTCAGTTGTGTCGCTCGTATCGCTCGCGCACGCTGCGATCAACGCATCGCGCCAACGCAGCAGCCGTGCAGACCGCGTGTCGAGTTGCACGGCGTGGAGTTGCGCTTCCGTCCAATCAGTGCGCGCTTCGAGAAGTTCACGCAGTCGATGCGCTCGATCGCCCGCCGCCTCGTCGCTTCCAAGAACCGCGGCAAGATTCCCCGTTGGGATCATCGACAACTGGTTCGCGCTTGTGAGCACGCCCGAGACTGGATCGACAATCATCGGCTTCTCCCGCGCATCCATAATCCCACTCCACTTCGGCGCATTGCGCCATGAAACAGGCACCAGCGTGCTCTCGGCGCGCAGCGGAAGCGTTCCCGCGATTGTCCAACCAATGCGTCCATCGCTCGCTGCAACAAGCATGTTTTGCGGCGGTCCGTGCCACTGACGCGCCGTCTCAAGCGCGGCTTCAAGCGTCGTGGCGTGCACGAGTTCGAACAGTCCGCAATCAAGTCCGTGCTCCGCGAGCGTTGCCCAGCGCTGCGCGATCAAACGCCCGTCCTCGCGCTCTTCGATGATCGGACCCCAACGCGTCGCGCGCAGTTGAATCGTCTCGCTGCTTGCGCCGACTCCGAGTGTCGCGGTTGATTTCACAAACGCTTCGCTTCCACCTTCGATGAGATAGCGCGATGAATCGGTTGGATCGATTTCAACAACGATAAGGTCACTCAGATCCGCGGTGAGATTCGTAAACGCCCACGCGACATGACCATTCGTGCCTTGCACGATGAGCGGCACGCCAGGAAGCGAGAGGCCCGTCAGTTCCTTCGTGCTTGAAGCCGCGGTCGGTTCACTCCACACAAGTCGCACGCGATACCAAATGCCTGGCGCCATGAGTGCGAGATGCATGTCGTTGCCAACAATCGCGCGACCATCTTTCGTGCGCGAGCCCGCAACCGCAAACGCGTTCGATCCAGGCTGCGTTTCCTTTGGCGCGGGTAGGACTGGAAGCGGCGGAGTCACTCCAGTCGCATTCTGTTGCACGCCGCTCTCATTGACTGACACGCGAAAGTCTAACTGCTCGCGCGTCGGCAGCATCGGCGGTGGCGGCAGCAGCGAACCATCCACCGACATGTCAAGCACTCCAGCGCTTGACGAGAAGAACAACGCGATGTCCTTCGCAAGCCCGTCAAACAGCCGCGCGCGCGCACGATCTGCATTCGGCGAGCCATCGAGGTAGCGCGCCATGCCAAGTTGAATGAGCATCGAATCTGCGGGCGTCCATGCTGCTGGCGTCAGTTGTAACAACTGATACTCAAGCGGCACCGCGGCCGCGAGTTGCGCGTTCACGCCCGCCGCGTAGTGTTCAAGGAGTTCGCGATGCTTCGCTGGAAGTTGTTCGACTGCACGCACGGCCACCGCGCGCAGTTGCAGACAACGCGTGACACGATCCATCTCAATCGCCGCAGGA
>QWPU01000173.1 GCA_003671065.1 Planctomycetota bacterium
TATCTGGGCTAGACCCTGTCGCGCGGAGGATCTGTCATGTGGCTGTTCAAACTATGTGAGCGTCTCTTCGGCAGTTCACGGCCAGAACCACTCGATCAAGACGAAGTCGACCAACGCCTCGAAGCTGACCCTGGCATCCCCATCGAACGCATCAACATGGTGCGCGCGATGCAGTTTGTGATCGATGCGCCGAGGGGCTATGAGGAGGCAGATTTCCCGATCGTTCGTGCGCAACTCGTGCTCTACACAGGGGCCGATACCAAGCCGTATCTTCGCACAATCGGTAAGAACATCGCTCGATTTGCGGCGCCACGCGAGCACGCTGATCAAGTGGAGTTAATGGCGTTCCTCATGCTGATCGCGTTCAACGCAGCAGACGAAGCTGGATCGCACAAGCGCATTCATCGCGCGGCACAGGTTGCGCGGAAGATGAGTTTCGCGCCTGAGCAGATGGATGCGTGCGTGCGCTATCACCTCCACTCGAGCGAATCTGCTCGGCTCTTCGAAAACGCGCCCGTTGATTCACAGGAAGGCGAAATGTGGCGAGACATCGCTGAGATGTTCAAGATCGAAATTAAACGGAGCGAAAGTTGAAAGCCGTTGTCGGATCGCTCGTCCTCCTGCGCGGCACGCTCTACACACTCGCTTCGGTCGTGGCGATCGCGTGGTGGGTCTTCACTGGATTTGGCGCGACTTTCGCAGGCTCATCGCTTCCATTCTGGGCGTTGTTACCCGCATCTTGCGCGCTCGCGGCGAGCATCTATATGCATCGCGTCATCCGCGTTCGATGGTCCGCTGGCTTCTTGCCAACAATCATCGCAACGGAAGTCATGCTCTGGACCGCGGTGATTGCGCTCGGCCTGCGCCCAGGTTTCTTGCTGTGGGGACTGGCGCAGATTGGCGGCATTGTGTTGGCGATGCCGTCCACGGCAGTCGAAGTCAGACTGCGTCGGCAGGGTTTTTGGAATGAGGAATTCGCCCAAATCGGCACCGAGAACGCGACCTTCTTCGCGATTGCCTTCTCCGTCATCGCGATCATCGTGGGCGCAGTGCAGTCGGGCGCGTAAGCATCGGTCAGACGGTCAGTCACGATGATCCAAGTAGGGCTGAAGATCGATACCGCGATAGCCGTTTGGCGTCACCTCAATGCCGTGTCGCCGCTGCCAGCCGTGTTGAAACTCAATCCATGTGGGTAGCTCTGCTGCCGACCACAACTCGACTTCGTTTCGAGACGCTGTTGGAAAAACTACCGGGAGTCGCACGATCGCCGCAAGCGCTTGCGTGCCGGTGAGCGCCATGCCGCGTTCGTTGTCCGCTCCGATGTGAAGCGCGAACGACTCCCACTCTGGATACGCCGTACGCGAATCGAATTGCACGCGCGCGAACAAAGTGGCATCGAGCCCGCCCACCCCAAACATGCTCACGAGAATGTAGGCACCCGCCGTCGCGTAGTCGTGAGTCGGACGAGGAGCGAAGTTCCCCTCCATCACAAGTCCCAGTTGCGCGGCAAATGTCTGTGGTGTTTGCTTGTTGCGGTGGAGTGTTCGCATGTGCGCCAACACAAGGGGATCGAAGGTAATGCCGCGCCGGAAGCTCCCTGTGCACCGAGCGAAAAAGTGCTGGAACTGCGGGAAGGAATCGGTGATGTCGAGTTCATCGAGCGCGGCACCGACCATCAGGACTTGTTTCACGGGTAGGCCGTGAGAAGCATCAAACGGCGCGATCGCTCTCGATCGTCCGTTTGTTCGATGCTCGAACTGATGCATCTGCTGGAAGGCAAAGCCCAGCGCTTTCTCAAGGCTTGCTGGATACTGCGGAAGCGAGCAGTTCGCAGCGATACATTGTTTCACGAGCGCCGTCTGTTGCGCAGCAATGCCAAAAGGTGGGTTGTGTTGCGCTAGTTGGCGTTCAAAATGGCGCAGGTACGCTGTGATGATGTCATCGCTCATCGCACACGCCCACTGAATCGCACCCACATTGTCGGTGAGTCCACCCACGCCGGCCATGATGGTCGAGATATACACGTCCATCAAGATTGTGATGTGATCAACGCCGCGTCCGCTGATGGCGCCACTCGCCATAAGTTGGCTCAGATGCTGAATCCAAGGAGGAGACTGCGTCATCCGTGCGACAGGAAGCGCGTCATGCTTTCGGAGATAGTCCAGCCCGGTGCGAATCGCGTCAGCGCGATGATCCATAGGTGCCTCAATGGAAGGAGAAAGGTAGTTGCACCTCGTTGGCGCAGCGAGGGGCAACGCGCGTTCGGAGCCTGCGACGGCTCAATAGGTGGATCGTTTTCGCGAAAGTTGAGCCACTGCGACGTCGATGCCGCGTTACATGCGGAGGATCTATGCCAAACACGATTGAAAGCATCACTGTTCACAGCTTCGAACAACACGGAGCGGCTCGCCATCCCGGGGCCTTGATGCATGTAGAGGAACTCGAGTTCTATGCGGCGCTTGACGGTTGGTACCTCGGAGTGGTGTGTCGAGACCGCCATGACAACGACTACAGTTTCGCGGTGCTCGGTCCCGACCCAGTCGGCGCGAAACGGTGGATCGGAGGCGCGGATTCAATCAAATCGATCGATGAGGCGCGCACGAAACTGCACGAAGAGCTTGGGCAATTTGCGGCGAAAGGGAAGCGAGTTCATCAGCAGGACTGAGCGGTGCGGCCGCACTGGCGCAGACGCACAAAAGATCGGAAAATATGAATTTGCACACTGAACAGGATGGAATTGTCGCCACCGATCGTTCGGTTGGTCGATGGCGAGCAGCCCTGAAGTCTGTGCTCGTTCATCCGACTGTTCGTTGGATTGCGCTCCTACCTCTGGTGGTCTCGGCGTACGTGCTTGTGAGCGTCGCCTCCGGTCTTCTCTGGCCCTTTTTAACGGTGCTGATAGGTGTCGAGTTGGAGTATGACGATCTCGCAGGGTTGATCCTCCGAGGGTTCCTCATAGGAGGGCTAACGGTAGAGACGGGTGCGCGGGTCGCGCCAAGCAGGAAGAGAGCGACTGCCTGGGTCGTGGCCGCCCTCCTCTGTGCCTTGTTGCTCTATTCAGTGTGGCTCGCATCGAGCAATTCAAACTGGCGGGCCGTTATCGCCCTGCTGAGTGTCGCGGGGTTTGGAGTGCTCTGCGCGAATCACGTGCCTCATCGCTAATCAGCGAAGCGCTCGCTCGCCGCGATCCACCAACCGCGAGTTAGCATAACCGCCTTCACTGCACGCACCGTCCTCGAAGGATTTACATGCTCTTCACCACCCGCTCTGCATTCGCTTGCACCACGCTTCTCTCGCTCGCCGTTGCCTCATTCGCCGCAACTGAACGCGCGCAAACCGTTCCGCCATCGGCGGTCGCTTCGGTGATCACGCTTGATCCTGTGCACTCGATGGTGATCTTTCGCATTCAGCATCTTGGCGCAGGTTTCTTTTACGGCCGCTTCAACGAAGTCACGGGCAGCGCGAATTGGAAGCTCGATGACAGCGTTGCGCCGACCTTTGATGTCACGGCCGAAGTGAGCAAGGTTGACACAGGCAGCGCGAAGCTCGACGGCAATCTCCAAGGACCAAACTTTTTCAATCAAGCGGAGTTTCCGACGCTGTCGTTTCGTTCAACTGGCGCGAAGAAACTTGGCGATCGTCACTACACGCTCACCGGCGATCTCACGCTGCGTGGGATGACGAAGCCTGTTGAAGTAGATTGCACGATCACTGGAATCGGCAGCGCGCCAGGCGGACAGAAGGTGGGCTTCGAGTGCGTGTTCGCTATCAATCGCGCTGATTTCGGCATGAAGTGGGGGATCGACGCACCGAAGGGCGCGCTCGGAAGCGAAGTGAAGTTGACGATCGCGCTTGAAGGCGATGTGGCGAAAGCGAAAGAGTGAACGACCTCGCGGTGTATCCGTTCAGCGTGGTCGTGCTGCCTGCGATCATCGCGGCGGTGGTCGCGTGTGCTGTTGCTGTTGGTCCGTTGCGTCGACGCGCTGCTGCAGTTGACGGGGTCATTGCCTTTGCGCTCATGCTTGCGTTTGTGCTGAGCTTCACGCGTGAACTCGATTGGAACGCGATTCTTCGACAGTGCATGACGGTTGCGGGTGATGACGCACCGTTTGAAAAATGGCATCGCATCGGATTGGCTGCGATCGTGCTCGCGCTGCTCGCGCCGATCATCTCCGCGCTCGGTGCGCGATTCGTGAGTACCTCACGCAACGGCGTGACACTTGGCGCGACCGTGCTCGCCGCGGCACTCAGTGCGAAATTCGTTGTTTTTCCAGGCTCAAACGGCTGGTGGCAGATTGAACAAGGACTGCTTGTGGTCGCGGCGATGACTGCGATCGCTGCGTGCGCCGAGCGCGCCGTGTTGTGGAGCGCGTGGATTACTTTCGCAATGTTTGCTGCACTCGCGTTACTCGGCGGGTTCGCTTCGCTCGCAGTGATGTGCGCGGCTGTCAGCACCGCATCATTCCTTATCGCGCTGCTCACAACACTCGGCGCGCGCCGTGATGCGTCCGCGATTGCGATTCCATCCTCCGGTTCAATCGCGCTTGTGCTCGGCACGCTCGGCGCGATCATCGCCAACTGCGGACGCGCGTATGACCAATCAGGTGTTCCTGCGTGGGCGTGGATCGCGGTAGCAGTGCTTCCCGCAGGATCACTGCTGTTTGGAAGCACAATCAAGCGCGCGGCAACGGTTCAGCGAGCAACGATGTGGCGCGTCTGCGGCGTGTTCGTTGGAGCACTTCTGCTAGGTGCAGCAGTTGCGATCGCGATGAATGTCACGACGACAACAACTTCTTGAGACAGTGCAGGGGCGTTCTCATACGATCGCCCTATGCAACTTCGCACATCGCTTTCCAACGGTCTTCTCGCACTCGCGCTTCTGGCAACAACTCCGAGTCTGCTCGCATTTGCGCCGCAAGAAGTGCCTGAGGCTGAAGTAGTCAACGCAAGCGCGAGCGTGAGTGAAGTCACGCTCTATCAAGGTCGCGCGATGATTTCGCGCCATGTGGACGCGCCTAATCGCGAGGGACTCTTTGAGATCCGCTTCGACAATCTTCCACCGTCGATCGAGCCCGCTTCACTTCAAGCGGCCGTGAACTCGGATTCCATCGGCGCGAAGTTGCTCGATGTGCGCTACGAAGAAAAAGTCACACCATCCAATGTCACGAACAACCCAGAGTTGCGCAGCGCACTGATCGATCTCGACATCGCCAAGCGCACGGGCGAAGAGCTCGGCATGCGCATGACGCTCATTAATGATCAGTACACGCTTCTCAATTCAATTGCACAAAAGACCGCGACCGAAAGCGCGAAGGACTTCGGCTCGAAGGCGCTCGATCCTGCGCTGCTCGCGGGGCAAGTTGCGTTTCTCGCGAGCGCGCGTAATGACCTCATCGACGAGCGCATGAAGCTCGACGCCGCCACGCGCGTGAACACCGATGAGTTGAATGCCCTACAAAACAAGGTGAATGCGCTCGGCGGCGCGACCAAGGTTGAACGCAGCGCGATTGTCACGGTTGGGAAGTCCAGCATCGCGTCAGCCGATGTCACGCTGCGCTACTTAGTGCGCGATGCAGGCTGGATGCCGCGGTATGCCATCCGCGCTGATGTCGAAGGCAACACGCTTGTCGTGGAGTACGACGCCGAAATTCGCCAAGCAACTGGTGAAGATTGGAAAGATGTGACCCTCGTGCTCTCGACCGCGCAGCCCACGCAGCGCGCCGCGCCGAGTGATGTGAGTCCTGTGTATGTCGATGTCTATGTTGCGCAGCCCGTGATCGCGAGCGGATATGCCGATTCAGGGCAGAGCGACTCCAAAGATAAGCAAGACGCATCGAAATCAACCCGCGATCGCGCTGACGCCCGCAAGGCGGGTGCGCCAGGTCGTTCAGGCGGACTCGGCGCCGGCGGCGAAGTGGACGCGCTCATGGCCGAGCCCGCCCAGAACAAACTACTCGCCGCGCTCTACGACGACGCGGGCGCCTCGCGCAGCGGCACCGTCGTCACCTTCCCCATTCCTCGCGCGACCAGCATTCCAAGCGACGGCTCTCGCAGCCGCAAGCTCCGTATCGCAACCGTCGACACCAAGCCAACATTCGTTCATGTCGCGCGTCCACTCGTCGAAACCGCGGTCTATCTCAAAGCCGTCACCGCCAACACTTCGCCCTATCAATTCCTCGCAGGCCCAGCCACAGTCTTCCTCGGCGGCGACAGCGTCGGCTCCACCACACTCCCCGATCTCGCAGCAGGCGCCGAGATGACTTTCTGGCTCGGCACCGACCGCCGCATCGAAGCCAAACGCGTCCTCGTCAAGAAGGAAACCGTCGAGAAGGGCGTGTTCGACAAGGCCGATGTCACGCGCTGGGATTACCGCATCGACCTCACGAGCACCGATTCGAAGGCCGTCACGCTTGAGGTTGTCGATCGCATGCCGGTCTCTCGCAATGAGCAGATCAAGATTGAGCTAAGGGACGACGCAAAGACTGGCGGCGCAACGCTTTCCGTCGACGCGAAGTACATCGCCAATGAGAAGCCGCAAGGCATTCTCAAGTGGCTCGTCCAACTTCCAGCGGCCACGACGGCAGGCAAGCCCTCGGTGAAGTCGATCGCGTGGAGCGTGCTGGTGTCGAAGCCAAAGGGCGTCGAGACTACAGGGTTGCCTGACTGAGCCTGAACGGTTCCGCCACGCGCCCAACCTTCTCGCACATTTCTCACAATTCTCCATGCACCGTGTCCAACGGTGCCGTCTCCTCGCCTAATCGCTATGGCAACACCGCTTGCCTTAGGAGACTAATCATGTTGAGTTTCCCCCGTAAGGCCTGGCTGTCATTCGTTC
>QWPU01000174.1 GCA_003671065.1 Planctomycetota bacterium
GCTGTACGCGCACGAATAGCCAGAATCGCAATTGCCTGCGGTCATCGCTGGCTCGCTGCCGAGCTCAAGGGAACGCAGTCGTGTGTGCATGCCGCGCGTCGCAAAATCGTCGGCAATGGCTTGATCGATGCTTCGACCTGCGCGAATGTCATCACCTGCTGTCTTGCGCGCTTGCATGCCAGTGAGAAAGCACGCGGCACTGCGCGCGTGATCGCCAGGACCATCGCCGTTGGCTTCGGCGTGACGATGATGCAAGCCTGTGTAGACATTGATCTCATCGCTCCATGCGGCGAGTGGTGCGAGCGTTGACGACGCGATCCACCGACCCGCAGCGTTTGCGGTCGGCGTCCACGCGGTCATGTTCGCTCCATTTGGAAAGAAGAGGTACGCGACTCGAGTTGTGGGCGCGGCAGCGGCAGATGATGCGGCGAATGTGCGCGACGCAATTCCGCGCGGCAACATTGCTTCGAGCCACGGCAGCGCGATGACGACTCCCGCGCCGCGAAGTATTGCTCGACGATGGAGAAGCGGATCACGCATGCTGAGAATCTAACGCCGCAATCGCTGCGCGCAATCACGGCGACGAAGATTTGCGCAAATCATTTCTCGTACGGAACGCGTCGCTGAGCACGATGCCATCGACAAGCGTTGCGAAGTCTCCGTGCGTACGCAGACTCGCGGCGAGTCTCTCGACAAGCGGGTCATCGGCATCAGCTGTCCCGCGACCAAGTGCGTAGACCAAGAGGTGTCGCGCGAGCGAACGCTCGAATCGTGCGTCTTTTGCAAGTAATTCCTCGACGCCGCGCGTGCCCGTAAGCAATGTTCCATCCGCAAGAACGGTCGAGTCATCAATCGCGGCGCCCTGCAATGTTTCGCGCAGACGACCGTCGACATCGAGCTTCTCAAACGCGAGCCCGATCGCGTCCATCCGCACGTGGCACGACGCGCAGTCGGGGTTCGCACGATGCGCAGCCATCATCTCGCGCATGCTCACACTCGCGCCGCCCTCAACATTCTCAGGCAACTGAGGCACGCCTGGTGGCGGAGGAGGAGGCGCATCATCAAGCAGCGCTTGAAGCACCCACTTGCCGCGCTTCACTGGACTGGTGCGCGTTGGATTACTGGTGGCCATCAACACGCTCGCGTGACCGAGCACACCAGACGCGCGCGCCGAATTGATGGTGGTCGTTTCGATTCCGTAATGGCGAGCAAGCCGCGCATCGGCGTGGGTTGTTCGCGATGTGAGCAGCGCGCGAACAGGCAGTGCTGCACGCACGACATCATCAAAGAGTTGCTCAGTTTCTTGCCGCATCGACACGAGTAACGCAACATCAACATTCGGGTAGCGCAACGGATCAATCTGCTTGAGCTCAAGCGCATCGATGCCAAGCCACTGCGTTGCAAAGCGCGTCGAAAGTGAATTTGCACGCGAGTCCATGAGCATGCGTCTTGTTTGCGCGCGGATGTTTGCTTCGTCAGCAAGCTCCCCCGCTTTCGCCGCGCGCCGCAACTCAGCATCGGGCACGCTTGACCAAAGGAAGAATGAAAGTCGTGACGCGAGTTCGTCAGAGGTCAGCGTTCGTTTAGTTTCGCCCTTCAAAAAAGGCATTTCAACGCGAAGCAGGAAGCGCGGATCCACAAGCAACGCCGTGAGCAGCGCGCGCAATTGATCGCTCCACGGCGCGGTCTTACCCACGGCTTCGCGTGCGGTGTTGCTGAGCGCATCACTCTCGGTCTTGCTCAATGGTCGACGGAAGAGTTCTTCACCGACAGTTGCCGCCACGCGACGAAGCCGCGTGAGATTCGAGCCCTCGCCCGCGATCGTTGCCGCGCGCGTCTCGAATTCGCTATCCGCAGTGAGCCCGAGCGGACCTTCCACCGCGATTGCAACCACACCGAGATTGCGATCACGCCGTGAGCTATCGGGTTCGTTAGGCGCGTAGAAGTCGTTCACGAAACGTGCACTGATGCGATGCGTCCCCGCGGTCAACTCAACTTCCTGCACGAACTTCCCAGGAGCCGACGCGTGCTGTGGAACATCCACCGTTGTCAGCGTCTTGCCATCGATCACGAACGCCATGCGAGCAACTTCATCGCCCGCTTGCTGTGCGCACGCTTCGATCTCGATGCGGTAGGAACCAGAACGAATCGCCTCCAATTCAGCCGAAAGATCACCACTCGTCGCAAGCCATGCCGCGCCGTCGTACGCGCCACCTTGACCATTGCTCGCAAGTTTCTCCGCGCCGAAGTGACGCCGCTTCGAGAGCGACTCTGCTAGCACGCACGCGCTCGCAATGCGATCTGCTGCATCGAAATACTTCTCAACCAACAGCGCGGGAAGTACGAGCGTGTCGCCTGTCGTGTCGAAGCCTTCTCCGATTTCATCCGCTGGAAGAAGTTCGCGCGCATCGATCGCGCGACCACACTCAGCGCCGAGGACATCACGAATCGCATTCGCGTACTGCGCGCGATTGAGCCGACGCACCAACGCGACTTCACTCGCGCGCGGCGCGATCACTGCATCGATCAATGCAACAGCGTGCGTGTACTCACCGTCACTCGGTCGTATGAGTTCGTCGGCTGGCGGCATGTCGCGCTTACTCAAACGCGTGCGAAGTGAACGCAGGATGCTTTCACTCACCTCGCCTTTCGCAAGCGCTGCGCTCAAGTCAAGCGCGCCTTTCGCGCTCGCGCCTTCGTGGCAATCAACACAGTGCGCTTCAAGAAGCGGCTTGATTCCTGCAGGAATCACCACATCCGCGCCAACCGACGCGTTCAACAACACCGCGAATGCAACACAGACGAACACTCGACGCATCTCACTTCCCCACGGCGCTGATGGTCTCTCGGAAGGGAATCGCAGGGAGCAGTGCGCCATTAACGAGATTCGCGCGTTCAGGGTTGTTCTGCCACGCGTAGACAACTTCAGTCGCGTTCGTCACGCCTGTAGCTTCAAGCGTCACCGCGTTGCCATTGATCGTCGCGCTCGCCCACACGAACTTTCCGTCAGCGCCTGCAAGCGCGAATCCGCCGAGTTCACCGCTCACTGCATGAAGCCCTGTCGCGTTCGCAAACTCACAGATGACCTTTGTTCCATCGCGACGAGTCTTTACCAACTGCGGTCCTTGCCATTCAACCGTTGATTCTCCGTAGACCGTGTTGCGCGCCCATGCAGCAAGTCGATCCGCGACTTCACGCTTGCGCCTTGGATGAATGTCGCTCGCGTCGCCAAGATCAATAGCGCTCGCGAGTCCTGCATTTCCCGCAGCAATCACGCCACGCTCTTGCGCGCGACGCAGCAGTGCCCAACCACCTTGCGCTGGTTCGCTCTCGCTCACAGGCATGAAGCCTGCAAGCTGCACGACGCCCCACGCCATGTTCGGATTGCCTGATTTCTCGCGCCAACTTGAGATCAAGAGCGGTAGGAGTAGTTCGTATTTGCCGTGCTCGCCAGCGTTCGATTCGCCTTGATACCAAAGCGTTCCGCGCACAGGAAACGAAATGCACGGCGCCATCATGGCGTTGTAAATCGCAGCAGGCTCGCCCGCATCCGTGCCTGGAACGCGATTGAAATCACGCATGACAGGCACGGGAAGTCGCGGCGCGGTGTTGCCCATGCGCCAATGCCACTCGCCACCAAGCGCAACGCGTTGCGGCACAGTGTTGGCAAGCTTGGCAAGAAACGAAATCGCCATCGAATCGGCGCCGCTACCGAAACCACCTTGACCACCAGTGTCCATCACGCAGATCGTGATGTGATGCGTTCCCGCGCTCAGGCCTTTCGACAGCGCGTAAGCGCGTGCTTGTCCTGGTTGCGCGATAGTTGAGCCAACGACCACTCCGTCAATCCACGCGCAGTCCGAATCATCAATCGAACCAAGCTCAAGCGTCGCGGGCGCGTTGGCTTGCTCGGCGGTGATGTCGAAGGTGCGCGTGCACCAAACGGCGCCGTCGAAATTCGCAAGCGTTGAATCGAACGCTGGAAAGTACGCGGGCAGCGTGGTTGTACTCCAACCTGGAGCAGCGCTGCTCGAAACCACCTTGTTTTCCCAGTGTTCCTTACCGCCGATGTCAAGCGTCATCAGCGTCGGCCAGTACGCCGCAATGTCCGCGTCAAACTGCGCGCGTTCGGCAGCGATCACCGCAGGATCCACCGCAGGCTGCGCAATCCGCGCCGCGAGCTCGTTCGCGATATCCGCAAACGACGACTTCGCCATGAGATCAAGTGGAATCCAAGGCTCGATGCGCGTGCCGCCCCATGAAATGTCAACAAGCCCGATTGGCACTTCGAGATCAAACGAGCGCGCAAGATCAACACCGAACCAAAAACCGATCGCGGTGAAGTCGCTGACGCTCTCTTTCGTCGCCACGCTCCAAGCGCCTTGCTCGGTTTCCGCTGGCCGATTAGCAGTGACATGCGGCGCCTTGAACCAACGAATCGGCACCTTCGCAGCGAGGCTCTTCGCGATGTCAGCGTCATCTGATTGATTGACTGACCACTCCATGTTCGATTGCCCCGAGCAAAACCACACTTCGCCGACGAGCACATCTTTGACTCGCGCCTCACCGCTGCTGCCCCGCACACTCAGTTCGCGCGCTTCGAGCGACGCCTCCATCGGGGGCAAAGAAATCGCGAAACGCCCGTCTTTCCCAGCGTTTCCTGTCACAGTCAACTCGCCGAAGCGCACTGTGATCGCCTCGCCCGCAGTCGCGCGACCCGAGACAGGAATCGCGCGATCTCGTTGCAACACTGCGTGATCGCGAAATAGCGAGTCGAGCGTGACCGAAGCCGAAACTTCAGCGCAAAGGCTCAGAGCGACGATGAGAAGGGTCATGAAAGGCGTTAGGGTAGATACCGAATTCTGCTGGCGCATCGTGACATCGTCGCCGCCGTTTGAGCGCGGTGCAAGCGTTTTGCGGCTGATTCGGGCTCGAATCGTAGTTTCTGCAAAGTCGGCGTTCGACTTCCTTGTTCGATCGCCGATAGATGCGTCATCACGGCGCATTGTGTGCGGTGAAGGGTCCAGAGAAAGTTGATGGTGTCGCTGCGCGTCGCCGTGAGTGATGGAGTCGCCTGATGTGTGGAGTCTTCGGAGTTGCAACCTCAAGAAACCGGAAACTCGCCATTGACACGCCGCTCATGCAGTCGATGCGGGATCTGCTTGCGCATCGAGGACCTGATGATGCGGGCCTCATCCATGAAGGTCACATCGCGCTTGCGCATCGACGATTGACGCTGCTTGATCGCGAAGGCGGCGCCCAGCCGTTTCGTCTCGCTCGACGCGGCATGCCACGCGTGCTGCTGGCTTGGAATGGCGAGATTTACAATCATCTTGAACTTCGCACTGAGCTTGCGCGTGACGGTTGTGCCTTTGGAACGCGATCAGACACTGAGACGCTCGCAGTCCTTCTTGCGATGCGCGGTCGCGCTGGGCTTGAGAAATTGCGCGGGATGTTTGCGATCAGCGCGTGGTTTCCTGACACTGAACGGTTATTGCTTGCGCGTGATTCGTTTGGAATCGTGCCGCTCTTTCACACGCGCATCAAGCACAGTGACGGCGATGAGATTGCGTTTGCGAGTGAACCCGCACCGCTGCTTGCGAATCCGAACTTCAAGGTTGAACCCGATTGGTGCAGCGTCGCGTCGTATCTTGAAATGCCGCGACGAACCTTCGGCGCGCGCACGCTCTATCGCGGCTTGTCCATGATCGAGCCCGGACGCGTGCATGAGTTTGATCTTGCGCGTGACGATTTGCGCGAGACTGTGACGCACTTTGCGCCGCGCACTACCTGTGATGATCCGATTGATGAACACGACGCTGCGTGGATGGTGCGCGAGTCCGTCACGAAATCGATTGAATTGCACATGGTTGCGGATGCGCCAATCTGCACGCTGCTTTCAGGCGGCATCGACAGCACAGTGATTGCGTCAGTTGCTCGCGCGCATTCGAAATCGTTGGTCACATTTGCCGCGGGCGCGACCACCGATGCTGCGCGTCCTGGCAGTGATCTCTTCATGGCTCGACGAGTGGCGAGTCTCCTTGGATCGGATCATCACGAGATTCTTGTTGATCGCGAACTGTTCGCGTCGCGTTGGGATCAGTTGCTTCGCGATGGGCTCATGCCGCTGGCAACTCCAAATGAAATCGCGATCGCGCTTCTTGGCGAACACATTGCGCCGCACGCGAAAGCTGCGCTTGGCGGTGAAGGCGCTGATGAATTGTTCGGCGGTTACGGCGCACCGCTTGAAGCGACGATCGCGTGGACCGAGGCGGACATTTCGCGCACTCCTGCAAGCGCGACTGACTTCTATCGCACTGCATTTGGATGGTCGCCACGCTCGCTCATTCCTGAACTTTTCACTGAAGGCGTCGGCTCGCTCATCAACTCGCAAGGCAATGATCCACTCGGTTCGCTGTTGCATCAACACTTCAGCGCCGCGCGTGATCTCTCGTCAATTGCGTCGCATCTTGAAGTGCAACGCGCAGTGAATCTCACCAATCTGCTCGAGCGCCTCAATCTGTCGCTCATGCGCAGTGGTGTTGAAGGTCGTGTGCCGTTTGCCGATGTTGCTGTGCTTGATGTTGCGCGTCGCGTTGGCACGAGTCATCTCTTTGGCGGTGTTGGGAATTGCGCGGTGACGGATTTCTGCCCGCAAGGCGGCGTGGCTACGGCTGCGGGCACGCTTGTCACAAAGCGCGTGCTTCGTCATGCGTTTGCTGATGTGTTGTCACCCGAGATTGCGTCGCGACCGAAGGCGAGTTTTCCGCTTC
>QWPU01000175.1 GCA_003671065.1 Planctomycetota bacterium
CAAAGTACAACAGTGGTGAATGCCGTTGACACAATCGCCTTCGAGCGCGCAATGAGTATTGCCACGACCGCCCGCGTCAAGCATCCAGCGCGCGTGTCCGCGATCCTCGGTGAACTCGCCTTCGAAAAGCTACGCCGCTCAGGAACGCTGGACAACAACGCTCGTTCCGAGCTCATCGAAGCAATCGAACGAGCAGCGTCAGCGCAACCACATAATCTGCGCAGACTCACAGAGCTTGCTGAAGCCTACGCGCTCGTTGGACGCGTCGACGACGCGAAGCGCACTGCGCAGCGATCTCTCGAGCTCAACAGCGCGCTCGGTCTCGATCCACTCGCGCAACTCGTCCCACGCGAATTCACTCGCCTCGATGCGCTGGCGAATCCACAGTAGATCACGATGCTTGTTTCCTGGACTCAACATCATCATCGCGAGCATGATCGCGCTGGGTTACTTTCCACGCGCCGTCGTGATCGCATCAAGTACTTGCTGAGGCGTGTAATCGCTCGCGTTGAGAATGAGTGAGCCATCGCGGCCGTACACCAAGAGCAGCGGAATCGTCACGCGATTCGACGCCTTGAGCAGCGCGTTGCCATCAGGGTTTTTCCCAGTGAGATCCACCTTGATCGCCGCGACATCATCGGCATTCAACTCCTTCGCCACGCTCGGCAGATTGAGCACCAGCGCTTCGAATGTTTTGCAATTCGCACACCATTCCGCGGTGAAATCCACCACGACGACCTTGCCATCCTTCTGCGCATCAGCAAGTCGAGCGGGTGTGTAGTAGGTCCAATCGATCGGTCCCTCCGCAGTTTGCGAGATGCCGACGAGCGCGCTGATCGCGAAGATGCCCGCGCCTACACCGCAAAACACAATGCGCTTCCTCATCTTCTTCGTGATCGAAATCGTGCGCACAAACATCCATGCACCCGCAGCAACTCCAAGGAGCGCAACCACCCACCAATACATCTTGTTCGGTGGTTCAGGTGCCGTGACCATCACGCCCGCGAGCCCCGCACCAATGAAGAACGCGGCAGCCGCGAGCAACAAGAGTCCCATGACTTGCTTGATGAGATCGCTCGCTGGTCCCGTGCGTGGCATGCTGTCAACAAGATGTGGAAACGCGCTGAGCACCAAGTACGGCAACGCCATACCTGTTCCAACTGTCGCAAAAACCGTGAGAATCGTGTCAGGCCCTTGCGTCGTGGCCCACGCGACCGCCGTGCCCATGAGTGGCGCAGTGCACGGCGTTGAAAGCACCGCGGTCATGATGCCGAAGTTGAACGAGCCGAAATACGAATCGTGCTTTGTTTCAAACATGTAGACCCAATCAGGCAGTTGCACTGAGAAGAGTCCAGCCATGCCGACAGCCATCACTGCAATGACGACGCCCACACCAATCGTGAACAACGGCTCTTGAAAGAGTTGATTCGCAGAAGTGAAACCTTTCACGGTTGCCATCAATACGCCCAGCGCCATCCAGAATGCAATCACGCCGAGGCTCATCACGCAGCCAAGAAAGAAACATTTCGCGCGACTGCCTTCCGCTGCTCGTGCGAGGCCCATGATCTTGAGCGGAATGATTGGCAACACGCACGGCGTGAAGTTCAGCAACATGCCGCCGAGCGCTGCGATGAGTAGCAACAGCAGAAACCCCGAGCCCGATGGATCAATTGAGAAAGTCCACGAGAAGAGGTTGAAATCAATCGTTTCGCTCGGCGCGTCGCCCGCGCGAATGCGGCCGTAGACGCTCGGATCGAAGTTCGCGAACGCAGTACTCGGTCCGGAGGCCGCACTCGTTGCAGTGATCTCAAATGAGACAAGGAGTTCGACATCAGCAGGCGCGCTGCAGCCTTTGTCATCGCAGGCTTGAAACGAGACGATCAGCGGAATCTCGACGCGACCAATCGGCGCGTTCGTCGAAATCGACAAAGGCAAAAACACTGCGAAACTGCCTTCATACACGCCGTAGCGTCGAGCACCATCTCCAAGATCCGCTTCAGCCGCGTGCAATGCGGGCCACTGGAAAAACGGTTGATTGATGAAGACGCCTGAAACTTCACGAGGCGTGCCGTCCTGCATCGGCTTCACCAAGATCTCTGTGCGAATGGCGCCATCAAACTCCGCGAGCGCGCCTTGACCATCTGCTTCAAGCGCGCCAGCGCGCGGCCAGATATGCCAGTTCGGACGCAGTGTGAACTCGACCGCAACAGGCAGATCCCCGCCAGGCGTAACGGTGTTCGACGCAACCTTGATCGTGACATCCACTTGATCGCGTGAGTCGAAAAACAGCGGCGCGGCTTCAGCTTTCGGCTTCCCTAGGCCTGAAAACCCTGGGATCTTCGGTGGTGATTGACTTGCCGCTGCGGCAGCATGTAGCGCAGGCAGCAGCGAAAAACTAAGCAGAATCAGAAGAACCGCCGCCGTCAAGCGTGCATTGAGAAAGGTCGCGCGGCTGTCAGTGGTTCTCATGGCGCGCATCCTACGGGCGGCGTGACGAATCGTTGCCGCAACGGATAAGCGCATGAACACGCGAGTGAGACTCTTCAAGAAGTGCGAGCAACGCGACCGATGAAACAGACTGCGGACATTTCGTCCGATGTTGGCGGAGCCAATAGATCAAAGGTGAATTTCCACGATGGCTAGCGATGTCCTCGACCAATCTGATATCGACGCGCTCCTCAATGCCGCGAGCGCGCCAGCCCCGATCGTGGAAGCGCCGCCCACTCAGATATTCTCTCGAGCTCGACGCGATCGAGACAAGATTGAGATCCGACCCTACGACTTCAAGCGACCCGAGCGCATTTCCAAGGACCAGATGCGCGCGCTTGAGATGTTGCACGAGACCTTCGCGCGCAACTTCGGAGCCTCGCTTTCAGGCTATTTGCGCACGATTGTTGAGGTTCGCGTGTCGCAGGCGGCGCAGATGACCTACCAAGAGTTCATCTCAAGCCTGCCCAATCCAACGAGTTTCAATCTGGTGCGCTGCCCACCGCTTGAGGGTCAAGTCTGCCTCGAAGTGTCGCCGCTTGTGATCTATCCGATCATCGATCGCCTGCTCGGCGGATCAAACAAAGATCTCTTCGTGCCGCAACGCCCGATGACGATGATCGAGACCAAACTCTTGCAGAAGATCCTCACTCGAGGTCTGGTCGCGCTGAGCGAAGCCTGGCAGGGGATTCGCAAGATTGAGTTCGCGTTAGGCGAGATGGAGTCGAATCCGCAACTGGTTCAGATCGTTCCTCCAAACGAAGTCGTGGTCGTTATAGGGTTTGAAGTGAGGCTCACCAACCGAGCGGGTCCGATGACATTGTGCATTCCCTACAACGCGATCGAGCCGCTTATCGAAGACCTCTCGGCGCAAAGTTGGTTCGTCACAGGGAAAGCCAAGGGCGGCTCGGGTACAGCGGAACGGATCGCGGGCGGCCTGTCGAGTGCGCGGGTTGAACTCGACGCAACTCTTGCTACTACAACGATTTCCATGAGTGAACTGCGCCAACTTGAGATCGGTGATCTCATCGTCACAAACCGTCCTGCCAACTCGCCGGCGGTGCTAGGCGTTGAGGGTAAGCCGAAGTTTCTTGCGTCACTCGGTCAGTTGCGAGGCAACCGAGCGCTTCGGATTCAGCGGCCAGTCGCGCCAAACGAACGCGTCGAAACGGGTAGCGGCGGGTCGAGCTAAGTGCATCTCGCAAGCCGAGTGAATGCGCCTTGAATTCGCATCACTTGCCAACGATATGCGCCGCGATTGATGCTGCTTTCGCCTCTCGACAGGTCACTTACGCGAGCGAGATGACCCCGATTTCCTGAGCGCATGTCGTTGGAAGTTGATTTTTTGCGCTTGGGGCGATATCTTGCAAGGCTCGTCTGACACGCTTGTTGTGTCAGGCGAAGCGTAAAAGTGTATTTCTGGTCTGCGACCGAGCGGTAAGTCCAAATGCTTTCGATCTTCTGCGATTCATTTCCCAGCGACTCGTCATGCGGCAGGACCGTTTGGGTCGGATTCGTGCGATGAGCGGCGTAAGCCTTCATCTTGGATCCGAACCGAGCGTGACATTCGGCCCAGTTTTGAAGGTTCGTGCCTGTGATGATCAAACGTTTCGATTTCAAACGATGATTTGAGCAGACGAACCCACAAGACCTTCGCTGGCTGGCCATGCGTGCCCTTGACGCGTGGTCTTCGTGTTTTTGTATTGGATCGTTCTCGTGATCCCGTTCTCGTCATCCCGTTCTAGTTATCCCGAGCGCGCGTCAGCCTGCATGAACTTGTAGGCGCAAGACGCGTTCCTCGCCACAACCCAACGCCGTGTGTTCCACGGCGACAACTCATGCCGGCACAACCGGCGCATTGCGCACAGCGCAGACATCTTCGAAGGGCCACGACATGAATTCAGAAACTCTCCGCATCCTCGACTCCATCGCACGCGATCGCAATATCGATCGTGAGCATCTCATTCGTGACCTTGAGATGGCGATGATCAGCGCTGCGCGTAAACACTTCGACTCGCTTGACACCGATGAGTTTGGCTGCGAGATGGATCGCCTCACGGGCAAGCTCTCGATCTGGCGCAATATCACTGATGATGAAGGCGAAATCACTGGCCGCGAAGAAGTCGCGATCGAACAACTTGGCCGCATCCCTGCGCAGACCGCCAAGCAAGTGATGATTCAGAAGTTCCGCGAAGACGAACGCAACGCGCTCATGGAAGACTTCGCGAAGCGTCAAGGTGAAATCGTCACAGGAACCATCGTGCGTCAAGAAGGTCCTGCGCTCATCGTGCAAGTTGATCGCGCCGAAGCGTTCATGCCGAAGTCCGAGCAAATCCCTGGCGAGATGTTCAAGCCTGGTGACCGCATCCGTTGCCTCGTGCTCGATGTGCGCGACGGTGGAAGCCAAGTCAAGATCATTCTCTCTCGCGCGAATCCCGACTTCATTCGTCGGCTCTTTGAAGCTGAAGTTCCTGAAGTCGCTGAGCGCGTCATTGAAATCAAGGCGCTTGCACGCGAGCCTGGACAGCGCTGCAAGGTTGCGGTCGCGAGCGTCGATTCGAAGGTCGATGCGAAGGGCGCCTGCATTGGTGTGCGTGGCAGTCGCATTCGTAACATCGTCGATGAAGTCAACGGCGAGAAGATCGACATCGTGCTGTGGAATGAATCAAGCCAAGTGCTGATCTCCAACGCTGTGCGTCCTGCCGCGGTGGATGAAGTGAGTCTGTGCTTTGAACTTGGTCGCGCGACGATCATTGTGCGCGAGGACCAGTTGTCACTTGCGATTGGTAAGCGCGGACAGAATGTGCGACTCGCCGCTCGTCTTACAGGTTGGGACATCGACATTCTCACGCCACCTGAATTTGCGAAGGGTCTTGAGATTCTTCAAGAGACGCTGCGTCCACTCGCGGGCATGACGGATGAAATGCTCGACAAACTCGGCGCGCTCGGCATGATTAGCGTGTTTGACATCGAAGAAATCGGGCCTGCACTCATCGTTGAGGAACTCGAGATCAGCGAAGAACTCGCGGATCTGATGTGTGCAAGCGCGAGCAATCGTGCGCGCGAAGTTGAGATTGAGCGTGAGCATGAACAAGCAGCAGCCGCAGTGCGCGCTGCTGAAGATGCCGCGGCAACCGAAGGAATTCTCGGTGGCGATGGCGCAGTTGCAAGTGGTAGTGGTGCAAGCGGCGCTGATGCCGCGGTGACGGCCGAACCAGATGCCTTGGCTGAGAGCGCTGCGGATTCAATCCTCGGCGGATCTCGTGCAGGCCGCGTGAACAGTTAGTGGTTGGTGAGTAGTGGTGTGAATCAAGTCCAAGCAACGATTACCGCCGCGATGGTCGCGATGGGATCGTGAAGTGATCAGGAGGATTGTTTGTCGAAGAAACCAGTCTCGTTGAAGGTGCATGAATTGGCGAAGGAACTCGGCGTGAGTTCCAAGGACATCGTTGCGCGTTGTCAGTCCGAAGACATCGCGGCCATCGTGAATCATCTGTCGCCAGTGAGCGTCGGTCTCGCCATGACGGTCCGCGAGTGGTTCCCTTCATCAGCGGCGTCCGCGCAGACAGCGACTGCCACCGCGACTGCAACCGAGACCGCTACCCAGACAAAGCCTACTTCCGCAGCGAGCACCTCGAGCCCATCGCGTTCGCGCATGAAGACTCCCACTGAGAGTGGATCAAGCAGCGCAAGTCCTGCGAGCGCGGAATCCGATGACGAGACTCCAGCGGTCGCCAAGCGCGCAACGAAGAAAATTGCCACCGCTCCTACCGTCGTGATCGCACCTGCCCCGAGCCCACGCACTCCCATGGTGCGCACTCCAATTGCAGCGGATCACGCGACTGAGGCAGCACCATCTACGAGTACTCCGCCAGTTTCTGACGGACCATCGTCCGCGGATGCCGCGCGCCAAACGCCAAGTGCACCAGCGGTCGCAGCGACGACTGTGCACACGCGCCCATCGGCAGCCGCACCAACGGTCAATCCAGCCGCTCATGCCGCTCATGCTGCACCTTCAGCGCCTCCAACGCCCGCGCGTCCTGCAGCAAATCCAACTCCGGCAACTCCGGTTGCTCCGCGTCCCTTCCGCGTTCCCGCAGGATTGACGGCGCATCAGCCAGCTCGTACCGACCAAAGCGCACCATCAACAGCGCCTCGTCCAACAGCGCCAGCAACACCTTCAACTACGCCGCCAACCCGTCGTGTCATCACTGCAGGGCCACCAGCGCCCGCATCAATGGCCGACCCTTCAGGCGCCGCGCCCGTGATGA
>QWPU01000176.1 GCA_003671065.1 Planctomycetota bacterium
ATCGAAAGCACGCTGCCTTCAGTCGAACCGCTGCGCAGCGTTCGTTCAAGTTCAAGTGCGCGCAGCGTGGTTGCATCGACACTCAGAAACTCGTTGCGCGCTATTTTTCGTGGTGGCGACAGAAGCGCGAGCCGTCCGCTCGATGGATCCGCCGCTTGCGTTTCAAGTGCGTATCGAAGAATCGCACCCGCAGCAAGAATCGTCGGATCGCTCTTCGCAAGCCCATAGCCTTCGAGGTTCTTCACACCAAACTGCCGCGTCAGCGCTTCGAACGCATCATCAGCGCGAAAGTACCAACCCGCGCGAGCAGTGAGCGCAAGCCCACGCGCAGCAAGTTTCGCGCATTCAGCATGCACCGCGCCATCGCGCTCCTCGGCATGCACCAGTTCGCTCGGCGCGATGCGAGCAAGTTCATCAGCAAGCCGATCAATCGGGCACTCAAGCACAGTAAACGCGCCAGTTGAAAGTTCGATCGCAGCAACCGCCGCAGTCGCGCCAACAAACGCAACTGCTGCCACGCGATTGGCGCTCCCACTGTCGAGCAGCGTTTCATCGACAAGCGTGCCTGGCGTAAGCACACGCGTCACCGCGCGTTCAAGCACGCCCTTCGCATCTTTCGGATCTTGCATCTGCTCGCAGACTGCGACGCGATGACCCATCGCAACGAGTCGACGAATGTAATTTTCCGCAGCGTGAAAGGGAACGCCCGCCATCGGCATGCCCTTCGAGCGCTCGGTGAGCGTGATGTTGAGCAACTGATGCGCAAGCACCGCATCGCGATCAAACATCTCGTAGAAGTCGCCCATGCGAAAGAAGAGCAAGCAGTCGGGGTGCGCATTCTTGAAGCGCGAGTACTGCCGCATCGCCGGCGTGTTGAAGTGCGGATTGAGCGCAGGGTCGACCCATCGAAGGTCGTGTGGATCAGCGCTGGTGGGAGGAACGGGCACGCCGCGAAGATATCGCATCCCGTCGCGCGGGCGATTGTGAGCGCGTGCAAAGCGGCAACTCCTATAAAGCACAAACGCCCGTCAAGACAGGCGTTTGCGTTCTATAAGTGGAGTGGATGAGGATCGAACTCACAACCTCCTCGATGCGACCGAGGCGCTCTCCCAATTGAGCTACCACCCCATGGGAGGGCGAAAGTATATCAAGGCTTTGGTGGGTGGTTTTGTCGGTGGTTTCGTTGGTGGTTGAGTGACTGGTTTCGTGAGTCGCCATCGCACCAACATGAGGAATCTCACGCGGCGGGAACGCCCTGTATCCTTGGCGACCCATGCACTTTCTTGTGGAAACTCCGCTCGTCATCGCACAACTCGTTCCACCTGATGGTTCGCTCTCGCCAGCGATGCAACTCACCGTGTATTGCGCGGCGGTTGGATTCGCGTCGCTCGTTGGTGGCGCGTGTGCGGCGAGTTTCAAACTTGGGCATCGTCGACTTCAGTTTGCGCTGAGTTTTGTTGCGGGCACGATGCTTGGTGTTGGCGTGTTGCACTTGCTGCCTCATGCAGTGATCCTCGCAATTGAATCTGGTTCAGGCGCGACGAGTCACGGCGCGCTGCATGCAGGGCTTGACGGCGTGATGCTCGCGACCGTGCTTGGGTTTGTTGCGATGTTCTTGCTCGAGCGCTTCTTCCACTTTCACCAACATGAAACGCCTGAAGAAGCGGGGCATCATGATTGTTGTGAAGACGCGTGCGATGCTCACGCAGGCAAGCCGAGTCCGTCGCAGAGCGCGAAGCATTCGCACTCGCATTCGCACACACACGCACCGCGCGCGAAGGTTACTGAACTTGGTTGGATTGGTGCCGCGATCGGACTCACGCTCCACAGCGTGCTTGAAGGTGTTGCGCTTGGCGCAGCGGTGCTTGCGGGAAATGCGCATGACTCGGTTGGCGCGCTCGCAGGGCTCTCGACATTTGTCGTGATCTTGCTGCATAAGCCTTTCGATGGTCTCACTGTCGCAACGCTCGTGCGCGCGGCGGGTCGACCCGCGGGCTTTGCGCATGCGGTGAATGCAGTGTTTGCGCTCGTCGTTCCGCTTGGTGCTGCAGCGTTGTGGTTTGGTGTTTCGAAAGATGGCGCGTCGCTGTTGCCGCTGGCGCTAGCGTTTAGCGCGGGTACATTTTTGTGCATTGCCACGAGTGATGTGCTGCCTGAACTGCAGTTTCATCGGCACGATCGCATCGGTTTGAGCGCGGCACTACTGCTCGGCCTCGGACTTGCAGCGGGAATTGCTCGCATTGAATCAAGCGTCGCACAATCGCATGATCACGCGCATCCTGCCGAAGCAACTCCATCGAACGAACACGATCATGATCATGATCACGATCACGCGCACTGAGAACTGAATTTCCTATGAAGATCAAAGCCGAAGTCATCATCGCTGAACTCAATCGCCAGCGCGCCGACATGGACAAGGATCTCACTGATCCCGAGTACTTCGCGATTCATCACGCGTTGTGCTTCCTCTCCTACAAGATGGGGGATTTGCAGAAGTATCTTGATGATGTCGTCAAAACTGGCGAGCATCCGTAATCGTTCGCGCGCGAGTTACGCGTGCGCAAGAATTACAACATCGTCATACACGCCGCGAATGCGCGCAGTGGTGTGCACTGAGAATCCAGCTGCGCTCAGTTGACGCGCGAGTTCTTCTTCGCGGTATTCATCAAGGTGATAGATCGGATCTGCGCGTGACGCGAATTTCCAACTGGGTGTGGCGACGATCAGCGCGCCTCCTGGTGCGAGCACGCGGCGAATTTCTTTCAGCGCGCGCATCGGATTGCGCAGATGTTCGATGACATCAAGGAGCAGCGCCGCCTTGCACGAGGCGTTTTCAAGCGGAATCTGCTCGGCGCGACCTTCGATCACACTCACGCGCTCGCTGAGTTCGGCGGCGGCGAGCGCTGCGAGAGCCACCGCAATCGCGTGCGGTTCAGGCTCAATCGCAATCACGCGATGACCGTGACGCGCGGCAAGCCCTGCAAAGAGCGCGTCACCTGCGCCGATGTCGATCATCGGAAGTGCCGCATCGACAGAAGCCGAAAGATTCGCCATCAAGAACGACATGAGCGTGTCGGCTCGACGGTGATACGCATCGTGCGTGTCGTAGAGTTTCCAGTGATACGCGCCGCGATCGTCATATTTTTCAAAGCCCACAGGCGCGCCCCAGATGGCGGCGTTCCAACGCAGCGATGAGAGTGCGCGTCGAGCCGCGACCGCTTCGAGATCGCACGCCTCAGCATTGAATTCAAGATGCGCGGCACAGTGCGACGCCGCGATTGCGCTGCGAAATCCCTCGCGTTCAAAGTCCGCTTCACACGACGCACTCTCTTCAAGCACAGCGGCAGCGCACGCAACAACGCGTCCAAGTTTTCGCGCGCGCGCTTCAAGCGTGATCGCTAGCAATCCGAGCGCGCCAAATCCAACAGCAGGATCCAGCAAGTCCTCACCGCGCACAGCATCGAACACTTCGCCTTCAACAATCGCCACGCCGCAATCGACCGCATCGACTTCACAATCGAATCGTTCCGCATCTTTCGGTGCACCGCGCCCATTGCGCACAAATCCTTTGGGATGAAACACGAACACGCCATGCGCGCTCACGCACTCGCCCTTCACGCGTTTGGCGCAACTCACAGCAAGTTGATCGTGCCGTCGAAACGCATCCTCAAGTTCAGGAGCGAGCGCTCGCGCAGCGTCCTCACTCACGCTGCGATCACGCACCAACACGCGTCCGCTCTCGAGGCTTTCCCACACGAAGAAGCGCGCGGGGTTGGTCGAGTCAAGCGGCGTTGTCATCACGCAGCATTTCGACGAAATCGCCTGATTCACTGCACTTCTCGCTCAACTCTAGTGCTCGCTATCCTCTCGCCTCACCATTCACGCGACTCTCCGCACGCAGGACGCACTATGTCAGATTCCACGCCTACTCCCTCGCCAGACCCAGCAGCAAAGCCTTCCTACAAGGACTCGCTCAATCTTCCGAAGACCAGTTTTTCGATGAAGGCGAACTTGATTCAGTCAGAGCCGCAGTCGCTCACGCGTTGGGAGGAGTCGCATCTCTTTGGGCGGCTGCAAACTTCGCGCGAGCACGCTGAACCATTTGTGTTTCACGATGGTCCGCCCTATGCCAACGGCGCGATTCACATGGGTCACTTGCTCAACAAGGTGCTGAAAGATTTCGTGGTGCGTGGCGCGCTCATGGAAGGTCGCCGCGTGCGCTATGTGCCTGGGTGGGACACGCACGGTCTTCCGATTGAGCACAAGGTCATGACCGAACTGCACGAGAAAGGCAAGACCGCAAAGCTCGACACGCTTGAACCTGAGAAGCGTCACATGGCGATTCGTCGCGAGTGCGCGGCTGCAGCGACGAAGTTCATTGGCTTGCAAGCGCTGCAAATGAAGCGTTTGCTCACAATCGCAGACTACGCGGATCCGTATTACACGCTGATGCCTGTGTATGAAGCGAAGACGCTCGAAGTGTTTGCTGATCTCTTCGACCAAGGTGTTGTTGTGCGCGCGCTCAAGCCTGTGCATTGGTCAATCGCCAACAAGACGGCGCTCGCAGAGGCTGAGTTGGAGTACGAAGATCGTCAAGATCTTTCGGTGTATGTGGACTTTGAAGCGTCGGATCGCGCGAAGGTCGCAGCGGCGTTTGGATTGCGTGCGGAGCTTGCGGAGAGCAGTGATGACACGGACGAACTCGACGAATCACAGTTCCTCGATGTCACGCCGAGCTTCATGATTTGGACGACGACACCGTGGACATTGCCCGCCAATCTTGCGATCGCCGTACACGAACGCGCGCGCTACTCGCTGGTGGAGATCGATGGCAACACCACGATCGTCGCAAGCGAGATGGTGGAAAAGGTCGCGAAAAAGGCTGGTGCCGAGAAAGTCACCGTGCGCGCTGAAACCGACGGCGCATCACTCGTTGGTTTGTCGTATCAGCATCCGTTCTGCGCGCGCACTGGCAACATCGTGAGCGCGGACTATGTCACGCTTGAAGACGGCACGGGTCTCGTGCACACCGCGCCGGGTCACGGCGCTGATGACTATCGCACTGGTCTGCGTGTCGGACTTCCTGCGTATTGCCCAGTGCGCGAAGATGGAACCTACGACGACAGCGTGCCTGAGTGGCTGCGTGGAAAATCTATTTGGACGGCCAACGCCGAAATCACCGAGCACTTGCGCACAAGCGGTCATCTCTTCTACGACCACACCTTCACGCATTCCTATCCACACGATTGGCGTTCGAAGACACCCGTGATCTTCCGCGCGACTGAACAGTGGTTCATTGGTGTTGATGCGCCGATGAAGCGCGATGGTGTTTCGCTGCGCGCGCGTGCGTTGCGCGCGGTCGAAAGCGAAATCGCGTTCACGCCCGAGTGGGGACGTAATCGCATGCGTGGCATGCTTGAGTCGCGACCCGATTGGTGCATCTCGCGTCAACGCTCGTGGGGCTTGCCGATTCCAGCATTTCGTTGCGCGGACGGTTCGACCTTCATGACTTCCGCGAGTATTCGAGCCATTTCGAAGCACTTTGCATCACGCGGCAGCGATGCGTGGTTTAGCGAAACGCCAGTCGAGTTGCTTGCGCACTACGACGCGAAGAGCGATCCCGATGCGCCTGCACACCTCGACATCACCACGCTCACGAAGTTCTACGACATCTTCGATGTGTGGTTCGAAGCAGGAAGTTCATGGAACGCGGTGCTGCGCGCGCGCAACATTGGTTATCCCAGCGAGCTCTATCTCGAAGGCAGCGATCAACATCGCGGATGGTTCCAGTTGTCGTTGCTTCCTGCACTCGCCGCAACGGGCATCCCGCCGTTCAAGCGATTGGTGACGCACGGTTTCATCGTGGATAAGCACGGTAAGAAGATGTCGAAGTCGCTCGGCAACACCATCGAAGTCGAAGCGCTGCTCAAAGAGTTTGGCGCAGATGTCTGTCGTTGGTGGGTGGCGGGGACCGATTACGAAAACGATATTCGCGCCGATACCGAGTTCTTCAAAGTTGCTGGTGAGAGCTATCGCAAGGTGCGCAACACCGTGCGATTCCTCTTGTCGAATCTCGAAGGCTACGACGCGACGGAGACCGAATCCATTCTCGGAGGCATTCGCGATACCAGTCTTGAAGCGTGGATGTTGGCGCAAGTCGCGTCCGTGCAAGAAGTCGTTCGCAGCGCGATTACGCGTTGCGCGTTTCGTGAAGCGCAGCAAGCGATATTCACACTCTGCAATGATGTGCTTTCAAGCGTGTATTGCGCCGCGACAAAGGATCGACTCTATTGCGATGCGCGTAACTCAGCGCGTCGTCGTGCAACGCAAGCCGCGATGTTCCGCGCGACCGATGCCATCTGCCGCATGCTCGCACCGTTTGTGCCGCACACGGCGGATGAGGCGTATCGCTCGCTCATGCGTGACGACACGGCCTGCATCCATCTCGAGCGCCATCACAGCGTGATCCAGCCGTGTAGTCCGCGTTGGAGTGAAGTCCTCGCGCTGCGCGAGGTCGTTCACGCCGCGCTTGAGCGAGCGAAGGAACGCGGTATCGATAACTCGCTTGATGCTGGTGTGCTGTTGCCCGAAACGCATGGTCACCTCGCTGATTTCATCGACGATCTGCCTGATCTCCTTGGGGTTTCGCGCGTCATCATCGCCCGCGATCAGCGCGAAATCGAGGTTGTTGACCTTCGTGATCAGCCGCG
>QWPU01000177.1 GCA_003671065.1 Planctomycetota bacterium
AAGCTCTTTCATGAGCTCGTCGTTCACATGGAGTCGACCCGCGGTATCAAGAATCACAACATCGTATTGTTCAGCGCGGCCTTTGTCGACTGCTCGGCGACACACGCCGACAGCTGCATTCACAGCCTTGCCATACTCCGCGCATTTGTCTGCCTCGCCGTAAAAACCAATGCGAGACGAACCCTTCGCGTCCGCGGCGACACCTTCAATGACTTGTTGCAACTGCTCAACCGCAGCAGGTCGCTGCAAATCGGCGGCAGCAACAAGGCACGAGCGGCCAGCCTTCTTGAAATAGGCAGCGAGTTTTCCGCAGGTGGTGGTCTTACCCGAGCCTTGCAAACCGCAGAGCATGATGATGGTGGGCGCCGGCTCAACGAGAAAGAGCCGACTGTCTTCGCTGCCCATGAGCTCGACGAGTTCATCGTGCACGATGGCGACAAGTTCTTGCCCCGGCTTCACGCTCTTGGTCACTTCGCGACCAACAGCTTTCAGCATCACCGCATCGCAAAAGTCCTTCGCGACTTGTTGTTCGACATCGGCTTCAAGCAGCGCGGTGCGAATTTCTTCGAGCGCTTCGCGAACATTCGACTCGCTGATCGTGCCGCGGCCCGAGAGCGAGCGAAAGGTGGTTGAGAGCCGTTCCGAAAGTGATTCAAACATGGGATCGCCAGTATACGAAGCCGCTTTCGCAGATGAATCGCATCACGCCCACCTTTGTTCTTTGGTTGTCGTTTTAGAGCGGACGAATCGCGCGCATGTCGTGCTTTGCTTCCAAGACGCTGCGCAGATTGCAGAGATACCAGCGCCAACTTTCCGCGCTGTCCGCAACGGGAAGGATCGCATCGAGATCGCCATCAATCGCAAGAAACGGGCCGTGACGGACAATGACGCGAGCGCCACCCGTGTCGCCGCCTTTGTCAGGCAGGGGAGAGACGGTGAGTTCGACTGGTGTCGAGTGTTCGTGCAGCGGCGTTGGAAACCATTCCCACTTCACGCGCGCGTGGCCGTCATTCATGCGATCGCATTCGTAGGCGAGCACGCGAACATCAGTGCTGTGCGTCCACTCGCGATCCCATGAAATCGAAAGCGTTTCGCCTTCTTCTGTCGGATATTCAGCAATGACCGCAAGCCAACGGCAGAGTCCGCTTGCAGTGGCGACTGCGGCTGCAACTTCAGAGGGTGCAGCGAAAATCACTTCTTTGAGCGTGATCCAAATACCGTCTGCTTCGCGTTCAACCATGTCAGAGAACTCCGCCAATTTGAGGAGGCGGCACTTGAGAAGGAGCGGCCAACGGTGGAATGATGGCACTCAATCGTGCGTTGAGCGATCCGCGCGAATGAACTTCGTGCGTCGAACCTGCACGCGCAAGTCGCTCGCGCGCCGCCTTCAACGCGTCTGTTTGGAGATGACCTGCAAACGCAACCACGCGAAGTTGTGGGTGGCCAAGCGCCGCTTCGAGCAACACTTCGGCTGATTCCTGCTCCGCGAGTTCTGCTTCAAGATCAAGGAAGTACCACGACGCGATCGGCCCATGTTGCGCGAGTGCTGCGCGCGAACGAATGCCTTGACCGCGCAGACCCGCATACTTCGCGGCACCGAGAATCTTGCTTCCAAACAGGAGATCGCTCGTAAAGAGAATCATGACGCGTGCACTCCGCACACTTCACGCGCCGCGCAATCAAGCGAAATCGGCGAAGTTGTCAACTCATGCTCGATGAGCGAACTGAAGTTTTCGCGCGTACGCACGAGGCTTGCAGCAGAACCGTTCACGAGGACTTCTGCGGGAAGCACCGAGGAGTTGTAACGATTCGCCATGCTCATTCCATACGCACCCGCCGTGAAGACCGCGAGCAGATCGCCGCGTTTGATGTTCGCAGGCAGCGTGCGATCGAGCGCAAGAAAGTCGCCTGATTCGCAGAGCGGACCGACGACATCTTGCGTTGCAGTATTGGGAAGATTCGGATCGAGTGTGCGACGCGCAGGGATCATCGCTTCGCCTGGCTCGACTGGCCAGATGAAATGGAAACTTCCGTAGTGCGAAGGTCGCAAGAGCGCGTTCATACCCGCGTCGCAAATGATGAATCGCTTCTCGCCAGAAGTCTTGGTGTAGAGCACTTTCACCAGCAGAATGCCTGCATTTGCGACGATCGTTCGACCTGGTTCAAGGATGAACTGGATGCCGCGTTCATGCAGTGGCAGCGCGAGCGGAAGGATCGCATCGGCGTACTGTTTGAGTGGTGGTGATTGCGCGCTCTCGTAATCTGCACCGAATCCGCCGCCGAGATCAATTGAACGAATGGTGATGCCGTCAGTAGCGAGTTCGTCGACGAGTTTCGCAGTCTTCGTGAGAGCTTCGCGATAGGGATCGGTCGTGTAGACGGGCGAGCCGATGTGCAGGTGCAAGCCTTCGAGTTTTGCGTACGCATCGCGTCCATAGAGCACGAAGAAGCGGCGCGCGCGTTCGAGATCGACACCGAACTTCGTTTCCTTTTTGCCTGTCGATGTATAGCGATGCGTCTTTGGATCGACATCAGGATTGATGCGAAGCGCGACGCGAACGACTGCGCGTTCGTCGCGAGCAATGCGCGCGAGATTTTCAAACTCTTCTTCGCTCTCGCAATTGAAGAGGCCTGTCGCGACGCCGTTGCCTGAGCCAACTCCCTCACGAATTGCGTAACGGATTTCTTCGTCGGTCTTTCCAACGCCTGCATAGACGCAGCGTGATCCTTCGACGCCTGCACTTCGCGCGCGGAAAAGTTCGCCGCCACTCACGACATCCATGCCAGCACCACGATCATGCAGCACTTTGAGGACACTGAGATTTGGGCAGCTCTTGATGGAGTAACAGACGAGTGGATGAATCGGCGCAAACGCTTCGATGAGGCGGTCGTAATGCGATTCAAGCGTGCCTTGCGAATAGATGTAGCAAGGGGTTCCCACCCGCTCAGCGATGGCGCGAACCGGCACATCTTCCGCGTGCAACTCACCATGGCGATAGGCAAAGAGATCCATCGCTTGATGCTATCAGGTCTCGTTGAGTCACTTGCGCGCAGGCGTGTGTGGTGCCTTGTTTGTTTCATCGGTGGTGAGCGAGTCGTCATCAGGCGTGCCGCGCCATGATTGCAACAGCCAACCCGCAAGTGAAATCGCTGACCACAGCAACAACCACGCGATCGGAGAGATCGGCTGCGATTCGCGTTGGAGTGCACGCTCAAGCAGCGGCATTCCGCCAACAAGCGTGAAGAGCGCGCCGAGCATACTGGTGAGCGCTGCAGCGCACGACAAGGGAAGCCATGTGCCGAGTACAAGACCAACGAGCGCGCCACCAGCTGCCGACGCCGTGAGAAATGTGCGCACCTGCGGGCTTTCAAGTTGCCAGCGCGTGTCGGCCCATGAAACGAGCGGACGAATTGCAGATGGCGCGCGCTCGACGAGCGAGTCGTGCGCGGCGCGTTCCTCGATGTCTCTCGCGCTTGCGGTGGAATCACTGCTGCTGCGCGCATCGACGAAACCTGCATCAATGCTGATGAGCGCGACGAATGCACACATGAATGCGGCGACAAATCCTGTGGCGCAACCGAGCATGAGTCGCCATGTCGCGGCCACGAGCATGAGTCCCGCGAGGCCGCCGAGAAGTGTCAACACAGCAGGCCCAAGTTGAGGAGCGAACATTCCAATGACGGGCGCACCGAGTACGGCACCGATGGCGATGATGGTGACGACGAGCACGCCGCGTAAGAAATGGCGACCCGCGATGAGGAGCAGCAAGCCCGCGAGCAACAACATGACGGCGGGGGTCAGACTGAGGATCGGCAGCGTTTGAAATCCGCGAGTAAGCGACTCAAGCGTCTCGGCGGCGGCGGAGGATTGAAGTTGAAGACTAATCATGCGCGAAGTCCTCATCGGCTCAGTGAGTCGATTCCCTCAAACGAGTTGGGTGCATTGGTTACTCTGCGGGTTGGGGCTTCGAGTCGTGTGCGCGCTTCTCGGAGTTCATTGTTCGGAGTTTCATTTTCGGAGTCAATTGTGTCGACGCCCCAAGCACCGAAACCGCTTTCCCAACTGCGTGTGATGATTGACGAACTCGACGCGCAACTGGTCGACATTCTTGCTCAACGCGCGCGCTTGGTTGTTGAAGTTGGCGCGGCGAAACGCCAGGAAGGCGTTGCGATCTACGCGCCGAGTCGCGAGCGTGCGGTCATCGAGCGTGCGATTGCCATGAATCCTGGACCGCTCGGCGCGCGCACGATTGAAGCGATTTTCCGTGAGATCATGTCAGGCTCGTTTGCGCTCGAGCGCCCGCTGCGCGTGACGGCGCTTGGTCCTTTGGGATCGTTCAGTCATCTTGCAACAGTGCGTCACTTTGGGTCAAGCGTTGAGATTGGTTTTGTTCCCAGCATTGAAGATGTGTTTGCCGAAGTGGCGGCTGGTCGTGCGGATCATGGCTTGGTGCCGTATGAAAATTCGAGCATGGGGTCGATTCTTGAAACGCTCGACGCGTTCTTGATGCATGAAGTTGCGATTCGCGCGGAAGCATTAGTGGCGGTGCGTTTGTCGTTGCTCGCGAACTGCGCGCCAGGAGCGGTGCGGAAGATTTATTCAAAGCCACAAGTGTTTGCGCAATGCCGTGCGTGGTGCGCTCGCATGATGCCGCAGGCGGAATTGATTCATGATTCGAGCACGAGTGCGGCCGTGCTTCGCGCGCGCGATGAAGAGTGCGCGGCGGCGATCGGTTCGACTTTTGCTGGTGAATTGCACGGCCTGCGAACCTTGTTTGAAGGCATCGAAGATCGCGCAGGCAACGCGACGCGCTTCTTGATTCTCGGGAAGGAACCAGTGCCGCCGACGGGCAGCGATAAGACCACGCTGTGGTTTGGATTATCGAATCGTGCGGGTGCGTTGGTGGATGTGCTTGAAGGATTTCGTCGTGAGGGCATCAACCTTTCGCATATTGAGAAGCGACCGAGTGGAGATGCGCATTGGGCGTACATCTTCTTTGTTGATGCCGATGGGCATCAGAGTGATGCGTCAATGGAGCGCGCAATTATTGAGGCGCAAAGGCACTGCGATCGCTTGACGGTGCTCGGAAGTTACCCGCGTGCGGAGCGAGTGCTGTGACGATGAATCGACTCGTGCATGAAACCAGTCCGTATCTGCGTCAACACGCAACGAATCCTGTCGATTGGTTTTCGTGGGGCGATGAAGCGATTGCGAAAGCGCGTGCAGAACGCAAACCGCTGTTTGTGAGTGTTGGCTACTCGACATGCTATTGGTGTCATGTGATGGAGCGTGAGAGTTTTGAGAACGAAGACATCGGCGCGCAATTGCTCGCGGATTTTGTGAGTGTGAAAGTGGATCGCGAAGAGCGTCCTGATGTTGATGACGCGATGATGGCTGCGTGCCAGGTCTACACGGCGTGGACCCAAGGGCGGGCGAGTGGAGGCTGGCCGTTGACGGTGTTTCTAGAGCCTGACACACTGCGGCCGTTTTTTGCGGGGACATATTTTCCACCGACGGCCGCGTTTGGTCGGACTTCATTTTCGGATTTGCTCACGCAGATCGCAACGGCGTGGCGCGAGCGGCCTGAAGTAATTCACGCGCAGGCCGCGAAGATTTTTGCGGCGGTGGAGCAAAGCGTTGACGGTTCGAGTGATGAAACGAATATCGAGATGTCGCTTGCGGAACTTGCGAAACGGACTGCGCAGGGATTACTCACCTATGAAGACGCGACGCACGGAGGATTTGGAGGCGCGCCGAAGTTTCCTCAGCCAGCGTGGCTTGAACTGTTTGCAGAATATGCTGGAGATGAACCGCGCTGCGCTGCGGCGCTGCAGCGTGCGTTGCGTGCGATGACGCTCGGCGGACTTCACGATCATGTCGGCGGAGGATTTCATCGCTACTGCGTCGATGCACTGTGGCGAGTGCCGCACTTTGAGAAGATGTTGTACGACTCGTCGCAACTTGTTCCGCTGCTCGCGGCTGCAGCGGATCCGTGGTGTGCGCGCGCGGTGAAGAGGTCACTCATGTGGATGCGTCGCGAGATGCTTCGCAGTGATCAGTTGTTTCATGCGGCGCTCGATGCGGAAGTTGAAGGGCGCGAAGGAGCAAACTATTTGTGGACGAGCGCGGAGATTCACGCAGCACTTGCTGGAACGGACGCGACGGCAGACAGCGACGCGTCGTGGGCAACCAATATCTTTGGGCTCGACGCGGGAACAAACTTTACTGATCCGCATCATCCACAGAGCGCACCTTCAAATGTGCTGTTTTTAGCGGCAATTCCTCATGAAAACGATTGGGCGCGATTAGACCGCGTGAGTGATGCATTGCTTGCGAGGCGTGCGACTCGTAAGCAACCGCGCGTGGATGACAAGGCAATTCTTGGATGGAACGCGCTTGCGATTCGTGCGTTTGCCCAAGCAGGGCGATTGCTGAAATTGCCAGATGAGTGCGATCAAGCGACGCGTTCGTTTGATGCGCTGTGGACGAGGTGCGTGGAGTGCGAGGCGGGCGAGACTGGCGAGGTCGCGCGCGTGTGGCGCGTGAAGCGTGATGGACTCGTATCGCACTGCGCACAGTTGGAGGATGTTGCGCTGCTTGCGCACGCTGCGACTGCAGTGCATGAGGCGACGAATGAACTGCGCTTTGAGTTGATGGCGTGGAAGTTGGTTGATTTCGCGGTTCGCATGCATCGTGATGTA
>QWPU01000178.1 GCA_003671065.1 Planctomycetota bacterium
GGCATGGGGCGGCGAGCCCGCAGACGCAAGCGGAGGGGGGCTCTGCGTTCATGCGCGTCGCGCTCGCGCGAAGTTTTGTCGAAGGCGCGTGGTGGTCACGATTGCAAGATGTTGCCGCGGGACCGAGTGATGGCGTGGTGGATGCAGCGGGGAAGGTGAAGCCTGTGCTTGCAGAACTGCTTGCGGTGCGTCAATCGATGATGCAACCAACGGGCGCGGGGAAGAGTGGCAGCGGAAAGGCAAGCGGAAAGGCAAGCGGAAAGGGAAGCGGCGCATGAGCGACGCGCGCACTGAGTCTGGGCAGCGCATCGCGATCCACATGTTGTTCGCAAGTGTTGTTGCGACTGCTGCTGCGTCGCTGCTGTTTGCGCAACCAGTCGTAGTCCGCGCGATTGTTCCTGCTCGTCATCGAGTTGATCTTGCGCGTGCAACGGTTGAAGAGCTCGCGTTGCTTCCTGAAGTTGGAACTCAACGCGCGGCTCGTATTGCACTGCATCGCGCGACAGTTGGACCTTGCGAAAGTGTCGAAGATCTCGCGTTGATTGCGGGTCTTTCATCTTCGCACATCGCTGCGCTGCAAAACGATGTGCGTCTGGATGCAGACTCGAATCAAGACTCGAATCAAGACGCGCATCGCATCGTGAAACCGAGTCCATTTCCGCAACAGCCATGACGCGTTCACCCGAGGCAATCCCTCCAGAACGCCCGCTTGATCGTGGTCACGCTGGTGGTCTCAAAGAAGTTGCGCAGGCACTTGAACCATTTCTCTCGCGCGTGATTGACGGCGCGTTCGCTGCAGCCACGACGATGGCTGTGCAAGGTTCGGCGGGAAGCATGCCTTCGATTCTCGCCACTGCCGCGGCACTTGATGCGCGCGTTGCGAGTGCGCATGGAACCGTTGTGCTCGTCGTCGCGCATCTCGACGAAGCTGATGATGCCGTCGAAGAAATTCGCGCGCTCGGCGCTGAAGCTGAACTGTTTCCTGCGATTGAGATTCTGCCTGGTGAATCGAGTCCGAGTGCTGATCTCACTGTCGCGCGATTGGCCGTGGTGCGTCGACTCGCTGAGGGAACTTCGCGTGGCGTCATCGTCGCGCCGATTGCAGCACTGATGCAAGCGGTGCCTGAAGCATCGAAGCTTTCGCAACTCGTGCGCGAACTTCGCGCGGGTACTCGCGTCGAAACAACGGAGCTTGTCGCGTGGCTTGTCGAAGGCGGATACCGACGCGTTGATGCGATCGAGTCGCCAGGCGAAGTTGCGGTACGCGGCGGCATTCTCGATATCTATCCGCCGGGCGGAAGCGCGCCTGTGCGTCTCGATTTCTTCGGCTCAGAGTTGGAACGCATCTTTGAAATCGATCTGGCGACGCAAGCGTCCGATCGAAAGATTGAGGTGGTTGAACTTGTCGCCGTTGCGCTTGATCAAGCGCTCGGTGACGCAAAGACTGGCGCGGGCGCGCAGCCGCTTGCCGAGTTGTTGCCCAAATCGACGGTCACCATCTTTGCTGAAATGTCCGAAATCATCGAGCAAGCAAGGGCATATTGGGATCGCGTGCGCGACAGCCGCGGCGTGTACGGTCCGCCCGCGACGCTCTCGCTTCTCGCCAAACGCTCGCGCGCGACGATCGAACTGCATGCTTTCGGCGCGGCACTCGGCGCATCAATCAATCTGCACGCGCGCGCGCTGCCAGTCTTTGATGAGGATGCGACGATTGCGGTTGCACAGTTTGTTGCGCTTGCGAAAGATCGAAATGCGGTGTTGGTCTGCGAGAGCGACGGGGAACGCAGACGCATCACTGAATTGCTCGGCACCCAAACCGCGGTGAGTGCGATTCTTCGACCCGTTGGTCATCTGTCGCGCGGATTTACGATTGATGGCGTAAGTGACAGCGTGAACATCGAGCCAACTCGCGGCGTCGTCATCGCGCCCGCCGCTGAGATTCTCCATCGCACCACCGTTCGTCGCCGAGGACGCACGCTGGCTGGAGGCCGCGCGAAAGATGCGTTTCTCTCGTTTGAAGCAGGCGATTTCGTGGTGCATCGCGATCACGGCATCGCGAAATTTCTCGGCCTCTCGCTCATGCCGCAAGAGGGCATCGATCAAGAATTTCTCACGCTTGAGTTTGATGCAGGTGCAAAGATCCATGTCCCTGCGTCGCGCATCGAACTCGTGCAACGCTATGTCGGCGCGGGCAGCGTGCGTCCGAAACTCTCCACGCTTGGTGGTCGCCGTTGGAAGCGACTTAAAGAAGAAGCGGAAGAATCAGCGCTTGATTTCGCGGGCGAAATGTTGCGCGTGCAAGCGGCGCGCGCGGCGACGCCTGGCATTGCATTTCCCATCGATGGTGAGTGGCAGAGTGAATTCGAATCGCAGTTTCCGTATCAAGAGACTGATGATCAATTGACAGCAATTAGTGCGACGAAACGCGACATGGAACGGGCGCGTCCGATGGATCGACTTATCTGCGGCGATGTTGGTTTCGGAAAAACCGAAATCGCGATTCGCGCGGCGTTCAAAGCGGTGTGCGCAGGTCGCCAAGTTGCGCTGCTCGTGCCGACGACAGTGTTGTGCGAACAACACGAGCGCAGCTTTCGCGATCGCTTTCGCGGATATCCATTCCGCGTCGAAAGCGTAAGTCGCTTCAAGACCGACCTCGAAGCACGACTCACTCTCCAAGCGCTCGCAGAGGGCAAAGTCGATGTCATCATCGGCACGCATCGCATTCTCTCGAAGGATGTGTTCTTCAAAGATCTCGGTCTCGTGATCGTCGATGAAGAGCAGCGCTTCGGTGTGGAGCACAAGCAACGATTGCTTGAGTTTCGCGTGACCGCCGATGTGCTCACGCTGTCAGCCACGCCGATTCCGCGAACGCTGCACATGTCGTTGCTTGGCTTGCGCGACATCAGTTCGCTCACTACGCCGCCGCAAGATCGACGCGCGATTGTCACCGAAGTCATCACGCACAACCCGCGCCGCATTCAACAAGCGATTCTGCGCGAACTCGCGCGCGAAGGTCAGACCTTCTTTGTGCACAATCGCATCAGTGATCTCGACAAGGTGGCTGATGAGATTCGCCAGCTCGCGCCTGGCGCGCGCATCGTGGTCGGCCACGGACAAATGGCGCCAAAAGAGCTTGAAGACGCGATGTTTTGCTTCATGAAGCGTCAAGCTGACATTCTGGTTTCGACCACGATCATCGAAAGCGGTCTTGATATCCCGACCGCGAACACGATCATCATCAACAACGCGCACATGTTCGGTCTGTCTGAACTTCATCAGCTGCGCGGACGCGTTGGCCGCTGGAAACATCGCGCGTATTGCTATCTCGTGCTGCCGAAAGATCGTCCCGTGCGTGCGGAAGCGCTGAAGCGTTTGCACGCGGTCGAAGAGTTCTCCATGCTTGGTGCTGGTTTCCGCATCGCCATGCGCGACTTGGAACTGCGTGGTGCGGGAAACTTGCTTGGTGCCGAGCAAAGCGGTCATATCGCGGCGGTGGGATACGAAATGTACTGCCAGTTGCTCGAGCAATCGGTGGCGTCATTGCGCTGTGAAGTGAAAGTGTCGCCACTCGACACCATTCTCGACATCGGCCTCGTGGGTCATGTGCCAAAGGGTTGGATTCCGAGTGACGCTCGTCGGATGGAGGCGTATCGCCGCATCGGACAAGCCGACACGCTGGTCGCGCTTGCGAAAGTGGTGAGTGATCTTGAGAGCGCGTATGGCGAAGCGCCTGCCGCCACCAAGTTGTTGTTTGAGATTGCCGAGCTGCGACTGCGCGCCGCAACGCTGTCGATTCGCTCGATCGTGCGCAAGGATCAAGATGTGATCTTCAAGACGACGCGACCGCGCGAACTCGAACGACTTTTCATCGGCGTCCAAGGAGTTGTTCGCGTGGTGCACGATGGTGATGGCGCGGCGCTAGCAAGTGGAGTTGCGGATGTCTACTTCCGACCGCCAAAATCTTTCCTCGAACCGAAGACTCTTGCAGCTATTTTGCGCAAGCGGCTCGCGCTTTGATCGCGCAGAGCCGTCGCGGACGAAATCGCTTGAAGCAGTTGCGTGAAGGCGGACATACGAGGGCGAATCATCGGTAGCATTCGGTTCGCGGAATTGGATTCCGCACTGACGACAATGCTCTCACTCGGCCGAGTAAGAGTTGTGGCGAGCGCCACCTGTCGAAGCAATCGAGCACCTCCAAGGATGGAACCTATGCCGACCATAACCAGCCCACGCCGTGAAGTTCTCTCGCAGACTCGCCGCTCCGTGACTCACAAGTTTGCCATCAACGGTCATGAGGGTTACCTCACGGTCGGACTCTTCGATGACGGCCGCCCCGGCGAGATCTTCATCAAGATGTCGAAGGAAGGCTCAACGCTTTCAGGCCTGATTCAAGGCTTTTGCCGCGCGTTTTCGCTGTGTCTGCAACACGGACTGCATCTCGATGAAGCGTGCGAACGCTTCCGTGGCATGCGCTTCGAACCAATGGGTGGCACATCGAATGCGGATGTACCTGAGTGCTCGAGCATTCTCGATTATGTCGCGCGCTATCTGCAGTTTGAGTTCGCGCCTCGTCGTTGATGAGTGCGTGACGCGCGGCAACGCGCGCGATCAACACCAATGACATGTCAGAAAAAAGACAGCGCCCCGACCGAAGTCGGGGCGCTGATTTGTTTCTACTCACTTGGGGCTTGAGTGTGAACTCACGATCATCAATCTTGAGTGTGAACTCACGGCCATCAATCTTTCGATTTGGACTTCGAACGGCGAGGGCCCTTGGTGGCCATTTCTTCGCGGTCCTCAGCTTCGCTCGCAGCAACAGTCGCCGCGGCAGCTTCATCGGCTTCCTTTGCGGCTTGCATCATCTCGAGGGCGCGATCAGCGCTGACATCGATGGTGATGTCGGCCTTGAGTTCCTTATCAAACTGGATCGTGCAGGTGTAGCTGCCGATGCGGCGGAACGGAGCCGCAAGACGCACCGAGCGCATGTCGACTGCGTAGCCCGCGCTGACAAGCGCGTCAGCGATGTCGCGCTGCGTGATCGAGCCGTAGAGGACGCCTTGATCGTTGCAGCTGCGCACGAGCTTGATGCTCACGCCAACGAGCTTGGTGATGGTGCCTTCGCGCTGTGAGCGCTGGGCAGCAAGTTCAGCAACGGCCTTCGCGCGTGCTTCCTTGAGCGCCTCGATCTTCGCAGGCGTTGGATGCTCTGCGAGTGCGTGCGGGAAGAGGTAGTTGCGGGCGTAGCCAGCACGGACCGTACAAATGTCACCAACAATGCCGAGGTTTTCGACATTACGAAGCAAAAGCAATTCAACTGGGCGGGCCATGACGCTGTCCTGGGGCAAAGCCCCGTGAGTTAGGACGCGAATGACCAACGCGGTCAGTGCGCCCAACGAGTGGCGAGCCCCGCAGTATCCACGAAAGCCGTTGCAAATGGAAGGGGTTCGAAGGCACGGAGTCTCGACTTCGCGGTTGGGTTGTCGAGCCACCGAAAAAAATTGTGGGAACTTTGTAGTGCGAGGGATGAAGGGATCAATACCCTGATATAACCCTAACAGCGACAGCGCGAAACCCTCGACACCGAGTGCAAACGGTGATGTGGGTGGCTGCGCGAGTGTTGCGGCGCGAGCTCTGAGGTGTATGGGTCGTGTCAGGAAAATCTGAATCGTGCGTGTTCAATCGGGGGATTGATCTTGACGGGTGATCTTGACGGTAGATCGATGCCCGCAACGAGAACGCAGTACTACAAAGTGCTATCAAAGCACACAACAACGGAATCTTGCTGGGGCGCGTAGGCTGCCGCAGCAAGGTTCAAACAAAGGAGCAGAACGATGGCGAGTTACAACAAGGTCATTCTCATGGGCAATCTCACGCGCGATGTGCAACTCAAGCACACGGCGAGCCAAGCGGTTGCTGACATCAGCATCGCGGTGAATCGAAAGTTCAAGACCAAGGACGGCCAAGAGCGTGAAGAGGTGACCTATGTCGATTGCGAATGCTGGGGACCTCGCGCGGAAGTCATCGCGAAGTTCTTCTCCAAGGGCAAGCCGATCTTCATCGAAGGTCGCTTGAAGTTGGATTCGTGGGAAGACAAAGATGGCCAGAAGCGCTCGAAGCTCAAGGTCTCGATTGACTCGTTTGAGTTTGTCGGTGGCAGTGGCGGCGGTGCGGGCGGCGGCGGCGAGTACACGCGCGAAGAAGGCAGCTCCGATTCGTCGCGCTCAAGTGGCGGCGGCGGTGGCGGCGGCGGCGGCGGATCGCGCGGCGGCAACTCATCGCACAGCGGGATCCAAGAGGAAGAAATTCCGTTCTGAGATCCTGAGTTGAGCTGCTGATTGATCCACGCGGTCTGAGCGAATCTGTGTCCACGCGACGCAGCACGCGACGCAGCATCCACGCGATGCAGATGTGAGATCTGTACAGAAAAAGCAAGCGCGCCCGCGGAGTTTCCGCGGGCGCGCTGTTCAAGACTATCGATGACTCTCACGACTCTTGAGAACTCTTGAGGGCTATTGCGTCCGCTATTGCGTCCGCTATTGCGTCCGCTCTTGCGTCCACTCTTGCGTCCACTCTTGCGTCCACTCTCGCATCCGCTCAGGAATGCTCACGAGCAGAACTCGCGTCATGCCTGAGCCACGCGCTAACAGCGTCTGCTTGACGCTTCCAGCGCAGGCGTTGTTGCC
>QWPU01000179.1:0-1803 GCA_003671065.1 Planctomycetota bacterium
GACAGTTTGAGAAAACATAAAAAACCTCGCCTTTCAGGGCACGCTGATCGGTGTACCCGTTGCCGTCTTCTGCGACAGAACCGGTTGAACCTGCACACAGGAGACGCACGTCCCACCACGAGAATGCACAAGTTCATCCGCTGCTGCGCTCGATGCGCAACACACAATGTGAAAATCCATAGGCGTTCGAATATCCGAGCCAACGACGAAGTGACCAGCGTTGACGTTGACCCACCCCTCTGCGTCGACCACGCCACTCCACATTTCGAGAATGCGAGCATTTGCGAGTTGCGCTTCCCAATAGCGCATGCAGCCCACATCATCGAACACCGCATGCTCGCGGCGACCATCGCGCTCGAAGAGCGCTGCCGCTGCGTACGCAGGTTCAAGCACACTCATGCCACAGTCTGCGCACGCACCCACGCCAACATGCAGCGTCGGTGGACCGGAGGCTTCAGGCTCGGTGCATTCAAGGAGCGATGCAAGAACGATGGCGATGCTCAACGGTGTTCGATTCATGGTCGTGGCCTACGTGTGAAACACAACACTGCAATCGCGCCAGGGACAACTCCTTAGACCGCGATCGCAACGTCTTGATTTGCCGTCACCATTTGCGCTTTGAAAAGTGGATCGCGACCAGCGTGCGCCATGAGACTGCCCGACCACGTTGAGTACGGGTCCACACCATTTTGCGTGAGACCATGGCAATCCATGCGGTTGTCGCTCGTGAGCAACGTGCCTGTTGTCATGTCGCCGATCTGCGTTCCCGGAAGATGGAGGTCGACTTCGGTGGCGGGAATGAGAACGCCTGCGATCAGCGTTCCGCAGAGGAGCAGAAGGAGAGCCCCACGACAAACGCCCTCGTAAGAGGGTTGAGCGCTGCGTATCAATCTGTTGATGCATGAGACTTGCCTTTCAGCACAGATACAGATATATATCTCCGTTTATCGTGATATGCAAGAATCAACTAGAGATTTTCCCGTTTTGGTTATTCAAGTAAAAACAGATATAGATATCTGTATACTCTAGGAATCATCGTTAGACCCCTTTCATGCCCCAAGAACCCATATTCGGAATGGCCATGACGAACACTCAGATCGCCGATCCCGCGACCTTCAACCCGCCAAGCAACGAACCTCGACGCGCGCTCGAACAGTTCTCCTACGACGACAAGATCTGTCGACTCTTCCTTCTCGCCACCATTGGATGGGGAATCGTCGGGCTCCTTGTCGGCGTGCTGATCGCGCTTCAACTCGCAGATCCGCGCTTCAATCTCGGTCTTGAGTGGACGAGTTTCGGACGCCTTCGTCCGCTTCACACCAACGCTGTAATCTTCGCGTTTGCTGGGAACGCAGTGTTCCTCGCGATCTACTACTCAAGCCAGCGCCTCCTCAAAGCGCGCATGTTCAGCGACGTGCTCTCGCGCGTGCACTTTTTCGGTTGGCAAGCCATCATCGCCGCCGCAGCACTCACACTTCCCTTTGGTGCAACCCAAGGCAAGGAATACGCCGAACTCGAATGGCCGATCGATCTCGCCGTCGTGTTCGTGTGGGTCGTGTTCGCGGTCAACTTCCTTGGCACCATTGCGACGCGACGAGAGCGACATCTCTACGTCGCGATCTGGTTCTACATCGCGACTGTTGTGGCAATCGCGGTGCTCTACATCTTCAACAATCTCGTGATCCCCTCAGGTTGGTTGCGTTCGTACTCCATCTATGCAGGCACGCAGGACGCGTTCATGCAGTGGTGGTACGGACATAACGCGGTGGCGTTCTTCCTCACCACACCGTTCCTCGGTCTCAT
>QWPU01000179.1:1813-6681 GCA_003671065.1 Planctomycetota bacterium
CTACTTCCTGCCGAAAGCGGCAGAACGCCCTGTTTTCTCGTACCGATTGTCGATTGTCCACTTCTGGACGATTGTGTTTCTCTACGTCTGGGCAGGACCACACCATCTTCACTACACCGCGCTTCCAGCGTGGGCGAGCACCCTTGGCATGCTCTTCAGTTTGATGTTGTGGATGCCTTCATGGGGCGGCATGATCAATGGACTCTTGACGCTTCGTGGCGCCTGGAATCGTGTCACCACCGATCCTGTGCTCAAGTTCTTTGTCGTCGCGATCACGTTCTACGGCATGTCCACATTCGAAGGCCCGCTGCTCTCGATCAAGAGCGTGAACGCACTGAGCCACTATACCGACTGGACGATCGCACACGTCCACGGAGGCGCCCTCGGTTGGGTTGGGTTTATGACATTCGGTATGGTCTATTGGGTCGCACCACGACTCTTCCAAGCGCCCATCGCGAAGCCAAGCTGGGTCGTGTTTCACTTCTGGATCGCGACGATTGGCATCCTCCTCTACATCATCGCGATCTACTGGACTGGTCTCACGCAGGGACTCATGTGGCGCGCGTTTGATAGCGAAGGCCTGTTGCGATTCCCTGACTTCCTCGAGTCAGTCACGCCACTGATTCCGTTCTACTGGATTCGTGCATTCGGTGGTTCGCTCTATCTCGTGGGCGCGTTGGTGTGCGGACTCAATCTCATCCTCACGTGGCGCGCGCGACCAAAGACCTACGATGTGCCTGTCTATGCGGCCGCGCCGCTCAATTCGAGTTTCGTCGAAGCACCAATTCCTGGCTCGAATCTGCCGAAAAACTCGGTGATCGAATTTGCGCGCACGCTCGATGTCTTCTCACAAATGCGATGGCACCGTCGATGGGAAGGGCTCGCGACGCTCTTCACAATCATGGTTGCTATCACGATTCTCACCGCAAGTTTGTTCGAGATTGTGCCGCTCTTCTTGCGCAAGGGCGACACGATGCGCATCGCAAGCGTGACTCCGTACACGCCGCTCGAACTCGCAGGTCGCGACATCTACATTTCCGAAGGTTGCGCAAACTGCCACTCACAAATGATCCGACCTTTACGCGCTGAGATCGAGCGCTACGGCGAATATTCGAAGCCAGGCGAGTTTGTGAACGACCATCCGTTCCTCTGGGGTTCACGACGCATCGGTCCTGATCTCGCGCGCGTGGGCAAGAAACTTCCGTCGCCCAGCTGGCACGTTCGTCACTTCAACAATCCTGAAGATACGAGTCCAGGATCCATCATGCCTCGCTACGTGCATCTGCTTGAGCAACCACTCGACCTCGGCACGCTGCAGGGCACAATGCGCGCAATGCAAGTTGTCGGCGTGGAATACACGCAGGCTGAAGTTGATGGCGCGCTCGACGCAGCGTTCACCCAAGCAAAGACCATCGGCGCGATGGGTGTCGTCGAAGGCGGACCTGCAGGCGTTGAGGAACGCAAGGTCGCTGCATTGATCGCATATCTCTTGCGATTGGGCACTGATCTCGACAAGCCCACCGCTCCTGCAATCCCTGCGGCGACCGTCGCAACGACCGCAGTCGTTGGAGGTGCATCATGAACTCGCGGCTACTTCTCGAAGGCACTCTCTGGAGCGAAATCGGCGTGCTTGCAGCCGTCGTGCTGTTCTGCATCGTCGTGTATCGCATCATTCGCATGCGCACGCCTTCGATTCGCGCACTCTCAGAGCTCCCACTTCATGACGGTGCGCGAGAGGATTCGAAGAAGGGAAACTCCCATGTCTAATCACGATCACACCAATCCCTCCAGCGCCGAACCGATTCCGCTCGACCACGAAGTCGATGGCATTCGCGAGTACGACAACGCGCTTCCTGGTTGGTGGACTGGTATTTTTTGGGCGACGATTATCTACTCGATGCTGTATCCCATGTACTACCACTGGGGCGTTGGACCAAGTGTGCATGCGGAGCTCGACAGCGACATGACCGCGGCAGCAGAAGCGCAACTCGCGACGCTTGGACCGATGGCGGTGGACGAAGCAACCATTGTTTCTCTTGGGAGCGACCCGAAGAAACTGCTCATCGGACGCGCGATGTTCCGCACCAACTGCGCGGTCTGCCATGGAGCTAATGGTGGCGGTGGTGTCGGACCGAACCTCTGCGACTCCACCTACATCAACATCAAAGCGCCGATGGATTTTTTCACGATCATTCGCGCGGGCGTTGTCGCGAAGGGAATGCCTCCGTGGAGTCCGCGCTACAGCGACACACAGATTCTGCTGCTCGCGGGATACGTTGCAAACTTGCGCGGAACGACACCGTCGACTCCAAAGCCTGCGCAGGGCGATAAACATCCCGGAGCATGGAACACCTTTGTTTCCAGTGCTTCCCCAGCTGTTCCTGCCGCGGAATCTACAACGCCGTAGTTGCTATGCCCGCCTTCAATTCAACATCACGATCGCCCGCGGAACGGCCTCCGGTCGCGGGGTTACTTGCGACAATGGACGAGCAAGGCAATCGACGCTGGCTCGCGCCCTTCGTGTCCAAGGGCGCATGGTGGCAGCGCCGACTCATCGTCGCGTGGACGCTCATCGCGATCTATAGCATCACGCCGTTCCTCTCACTCGGCGGAATGCCGCTCGTCCAATTCGACATTCCGCTTCGACGGTTAGTCTTCTTCGGCACTGTCTTGCGACCAACCGACACACTGCTGCTCGCACTGCTCACATTGATCGTGTTCTTCAGCATCTTCCTTCTCACTGCAGTCTGCGGGCGTGTGTGGTGCGGATGGATGTGTCCACAAACGGTGTACCTTGAGTTTGTCTACCGACCACTGCAGTACTTCTTTCTCGGCGCGTCGAAGCATCAATCGGCATCGAGAGGCGCAGGTTGGCGGTACCTGCTTCTCGCGCTGACCTATCTCCTCGCGCGCGCGCATCTGAGCAACACATGTCTCGCATGGTTCGTCGGCGCTCGACCGCTCACGCACTGGATCTTTCAGTCCCCTGCGCAACATCCTGTCGCATTCACGATGTTCGCTGCAATGACTGTCGGAATGCTCTATTTGTTTGGCTCTTTTCGCGAGCAGCTCTGCTCTATCGTCTGCCCCTACGGACGCTTTCAATCTGTCCTGCTCGATCGTTTCTCACTCGTCGTTGGCTACGACGCGCGCCGCGGTGAACCTCGGGGAAAACGCGGCGCCACCAGCGGACAGTGCGTTGACTGCGGAATGTGCGTGCGCACCTGCCCTGCGGGAATCGATATCCGTCGCGGGCTGCAAATGGAGTGCATTCACTGCACACAGTGCATCGATGCGTGTGACAAAGTCATGGTCACGCTGCGATTGCCGACCGGCCTCATCCGCTACGGTTCTCAAGAGTACTTCGATCATGACTCGCGCACGAAGTGGCTTCGTCCACGCGTTGTGATCTATCCCATCATTCTCCTCGCGTTCATCGGTGCGTTCACAGCCCTGCTCGTTGCTCGGACGCCCATCGCGCTCACGCAACTTCGCATTCAAGATGAACGCGTGATGACGGAATCTTCCGGCGAGATTCGCACGCCCGTGCGCGTGCGCCTCGACAATCGAACCAACGTGGAACTGCGCTGCGACATCCGCGCGCTCGCGCCCGATCACGTTGCCGCCGATGCACACGTCACGCTTGAGCCGTTTGGGAGCATGGACGCGGAGGTCATTGTGCTAAGTGTGCCCGAAGCATTTGTCATGGGACGACGAAGTGTTCAACTTCGCGTGAGCGACAACACTGGATACGCACTCGATTCGAAAGTCACGTTGCTCGGACCGCTTGTGCTCCCACCCGTTCGAGGATCACCGAGCACTCCACTTCTTGAGAAAAGGAACTAAACCATGCTCGCTTCGCTACTTCGCAATCGATGGATGCTCGTGCCGATCACCATGATCAGTGCCGCCATCGGACTCGCGGCACTCACGGTGACGCTCGCTGTCGCGGACTATCCGCTCGGTGTTGAGCCGAACTACGACGGTCGTGCCGCGCAATTCCAGTTGGTCCGCGAGCAGAACACCACGAATGATCGACTCCGTTGGCTCGTCACACCGACGGTTACTCGGCTTGACGAGTCGCTGATCGCGCTCCACTTGCACGTCGAAGATCGGCACGCGAAGTTCATTGACGACGCGATCGTCGACATCGAGTGCATTCCGATTGCGAACGCTGATCTGCGTCAATACATCACGCTGCAATTCTCTACTCTCGGAAACTACACCGGCAGTCTCCCGATCGCACGCGATGGACTCTATGAGTTCCGCATCAGCGTCAAACAAGGCGCCGACCTCTACACCGATCATGTTCGAAGGAGCATCCCCGAGGTCTCGCGATGACTGCACTCTTCGAGGCCATGCCACTTCTCGGCGCGGTGTTCGTCGCGAGCATTACAGGAAGCATTCACTGCGCAGGTATGTGCGGACCACTCGCGGTCGTCGCGTGTGGCTCGAGCACGTGTGGATCGTCGAAGGGATCGGCATGGAGCTATCAGTGCGCGCGTGGCGGGAGCTATGCCGTTGTGGGCGCAATCGCAGGCTCACTTGGATCGCTCACGGACTTCAGCGGTGGACTTGTCGGCGCACAGCATGTTGCATCGATTCTTGCTGGTGTCACGCTGACCACCGTCGGGCTTTTCATGTTGCTTCGCCTCGGTGGCGCGAAGTTAGGCGCGCCGCAACTTCCACACTTCTTCGCATCCATCGCACGCGAATGGCATCTGCGCGCACTGCGTCTTCCGCCGCGATTTCGTGCGGCCGCTATCGGCGCAGCGACTCCACTTTTACCGTGCGGATGGCTGTGGGCGTTCGCCGTCGTTGCCGCAGGAACAGCGAGCGTCGGGACGGGAGCGCTCGTCAGGCTTGTC
>QWPU01000018.1 GCA_003671065.1 Planctomycetota bacterium
CATCGATTGATCCGAACGGCCCTTGCTCGTATTGACCATCGGCGCTTTTGGTGCTGCCGCCCGCTGCCTGAAATGCACGAACGATGCTCGCCGCGCTCGCGGTCGTGGCTACTTGCGCGCTCCCCGAAGTGAAGCCGCCCGTGACGCCACCAAGCGCGAGCACCGCAAAGATGGCAAACACCGCAAAGGTGCTCGCAGCGACAGTCTTCATGCGATGCATCCATGGCGCCGCCGTTGGATATTCAAAGAGTGCGCTGGCAGTCGCGCATTCACCGCAGCGCACATAGAGAAGTCCCGTGGTTGCTTCGCGTTCAATCGTGCGACCAACAAGCGGATGCAGACATTGCATGCACAAGCGGTCACCCGTGAGGGTCTCGCGCGGCGTAGTTTTTGTGGTGGGAGTTTCGTCGTTCATGTCGTTCTTTCAGAGAGAGATTCCGCGCGAAGATTCGCGGTGCAGGCGGCGATATCGCGCGTTGAAATGTCGTTGAATTGCCGCGTAGATTGGGCAGGCAATCGCAACGAGCACAGCGCTGAGGACCACTGGTGTGGCGAGCAACAGCAGGATGCCATCGAGCCAAATCGTCCATGCGCGATCGAGTTCATCCCGAAAACTTTGTCCCTCAGTCGCGAGGCTCAGCGTGAAGATCACTGCAGCCACTGGCAGCGCTCCAACAGTCCACGCGTAGCACAGTCGCGAGAACGCCGAGCGATGCGGGGCTACAGCAAGCGCGGTCACCATCGCAAACACCGCGGCGACAAACATGACAATGATCGATCCGTCGCGATAGCTGTGTGCGAGTGGTGCGATCAGCGCAGAGTGCCCTGATCTAGGCCACCGTGACATCGTGTCAAGAGTGATCGCACCGATTGCAACGGAGGAAAGTCCTGTGGCGATCGATCCGCTGAGGAAGAAACCCAAGCGCGCGTTGATCGCGCGACTACGCGCCCACAGCCGAAATGGCGCCCGCGCGGCGAGCAGATTCCATCGCGCAGCAAAGCCGCAACGCGGACACACTGCAATCCACATGCGCACTTCTGTACTGAAGGAGCGCATTGATGGATTGAGCATCTTTCCGCAGGATCCGCACGCGTGTGACTGCATGTGTGCAAGGATACCGCTGCGAAAGTCTCGCGTACAATCTGCCCCACAATCACCTCATGTCGTACTCGCGCGATCCAGCCTTCCGCCGCCGTTTGGCCTACCCAATACTCACACTCACAGTGGTGGGAGGTATCTATCTCTACTCGCGTGGACAGATCGGTTTGACGCCGCTTGCGTCTGCGGATGCATACATCGCAGCGGCTAGGCAAGTAGTGAGTGAAGCGCGCGCGGGCAGCGGGATTTCGAACGCAGCAGGGACGGCGATTGACTTGGTCTACGCCGCCAACGCGCCGAGCTCACTGAAGTCAACCGATGGTGGCGTGCCGACATTTGAAGTGAAGGGCGCAACTCTTCCTGAAGGGGAACGACCGTGGATTCAAGATGTCATGGTGCGAATGCCTGACGGCGGCGGTATCACGCTTTCGATCTCGATCAAGGATGGCGTGACGGAAGTGATCGGTGTAGGGCGCGCCGAAACTTCACTGCCCAGTTCAATCGCGCCAATCGCACCAACTGAGGGTCAAGCGCCGTGAAAGTGTGGATCAACGGACAGAATCTCTCGCTCGCTGAGGCGAAAGTCGGCTTCTTTGACGGCGGATTTCAGCACGCCATCGGACTCTTCGAAACCATGCTCGCGCGCGATGGCGCGGTGTTGCGTCTTGAAGAACATCTTGAGCGGCTTGCACTGAGCGCCAAAGAACTTCGACTGTTTGAGAATCTTCGCATCGAGCCGCTTGCCGAAGCGATCCATGGTTGCCTTGTGACAAATGCGCTGCGCAACGCGCGTATTCGCGTGACGATCACCAGTGGCGACGCAGGCAAACCGTTCGCTGGCGCAAACGCCGCGGACGCGAAATCTGGTTCTCCGCAACCAACGGTCGCGATTCACGCGCAGCCGCCGACCGAGTATCCCGTCGAAATGTTTACGCATGGTGTAGGTATCACCGTTGCATCTAGTCGAGTGAATCCGCTCGACGAATTCGCGTCGCACAAGACGCTCGCGTATTGGCCGCGCATTGCAGCGATTCAGCGCGCAGCTGAGAGTGGTTGCTCGGAAGCGTTGTGGTTCTCCGTGAGCAATCACCTCGCTAGCGGCAGCGTGTCGAGCGTGTTTCTCGCGAAGAATGGTCGGTTGCGCGTGCCCTTCGCGCGCGGCGATGATTCGTCGCGACTCAGCGCGGTGCTTCCTGGTTGCACGCGCGCCGCGGTCATCGTGTGGGCTGAAGGAACTGGCATCGAAGTCGAGCGCGCGGATCTCACGATTGAAGATGTGTTCGCGGCCGACGAAGTGTTTCTCACCAACGCAAGTTGGGGCGTGCTGCCGGTGATTCGTGTTGAGCGTCATGTCGTCGCCGACGCGAAGCCTGGACCGATCGCGCTGCACATGCGCGAGAAATGGCTCGCATGAGTGAGGGCCCGTCCAACGCACCGAATGGATTTCCTGGTGGTTTCCGCGTGTTCAGCGCTGGTCGCGATGCGGCGAGTCGCTTCCGCGTGAAGCCACCATGGCGCGCGCGCGTTGGTGCAAATGCGTTTGAACGCGCCGTGATAGGCATCATCACATTCGTGCTCGCAGTGCCAGTTGCGTTGCTGCTGCTGGCACTTGGACTCGTCTTGCTCGTGGCATTTTTCGGCTGCGCGATCGTGTTTATAGCGTTTGGGCTTGCGATGTTTCTCGTGCGAAAAATCACGGGCTCTTCACGCGGCACAGTCACTCCTCTCGAGGACGACGGCCGTGAAAACGTCCGCGTGCGCGCGCGTCAAGAGCCTCGCGAGTAGATTCTTCTGCGAATCTGCTGCGCGTTCGTATGCCGCATTTCGTCGGTGATTCTCTACACTCGCTGCTCAACCACGAGGATGAATGATGGCGCGTGAAGCAGCAGCAACTCAACCAGCAACTGCAATTCAACCAGGCGAACCTGTGTTCGCGCATCTCCATCTGCACACCGAGTACTCGTTGCTCGACGGTGGCAACACGATTGATCGCCTGCTCGCGCGTGTGAAGGAACTCGGCATGGATGCCGTGGCCGTCACTGATCACGGCAACATGTTTGGTGCCATGGAGTTTTACAGCAAGGCGAAGGCCGCAGGCGTGAAGCCAATTCTTGGCATTGAGGCCTATGTCGCGGTGGATCGCGAAGGCAAGCATGGCGATCGCCGCGACAAGACGCACACAGGCGATAAAGACGGTGGTCATCACCTCGTGTTGCTCGCTGAAAACATCGAAGGCTTCCGCCATTTGCTCAAGCTGAGCAGTGATGCGTTTTTGAACGGCTTCTACTACCGACCGCGCATGGACAAGTCGACGCTCACGGAGTGGTCGGACGGAATCATCGCGATCAACGGTCACCTCGGTTCATCGATTGCCGCGCATCTTGTTGCGTATGTGAAGTCGGGTCGCGATCGCGTGCATTGGGATCGCGCCGTAGAGGAAGCGCGTTGGCACGCAGCAACATTCAAGCCTTCCGCCCAAGGCGAACCGCGTTTCTACATCGAGTTGCAACGCCATGTCCCCGAGCAAGAGGAGATCAATCCACATCTGCGCGCGCTTGCCGCAGAGCTTGGTCTTCCACTCGTCGTTGACAACGACGCGCACTTTCTTCGCAAAGAAGATCACGACACGCACGACACGCTCTGCTGCATTTCGATGCAGAAAAACAAGGACGATCCGACTCGTCTGAAGTATCCCGAAGGTTTGTATGTAAAGAGCCCGGCTGAAATGCTCGCGCTCTTTCCTGATGATCACGACGCGCTGCGTAACGCAGGACGCATCGCAGCGCGCTGCAATGTGACGCTGCCCAAGAACGAGAATCACGCACCTGTTGTGAAGGTGAAACATCCAGGTCACTCGCCGCAGTACGACGCCGCGCGAGATGGCGATGTCACTGAGTGGTTCAAGGCGTATTGCCGCGGAATCGAAACGCTTCCGTTCGATGCAACGAAAGATGTCGAGACGCCTGAAGATCTCAAAGCAGGCTGCGATCGTGCGCTGCGCGATCTCTGCGAAGCGGGTCTCGTATGGCGCTACGGTCACAGCGGAGTGACGAGTGCGATCCGCGCGCGACTCGATCGTGAGCTCACGATTCTCGCGAACAAATCAATCAGCGCGTACTTCCTCATCGTGTGGGACTTCGTGAACTGGGCGCGTCAACGCGGCATTCCCGCAGCGGCGCGTGGTTCGGGCGTTGGCACGATGACGGGCTATGTGCTCGGTCTCAGCAACGCGTGCCCTGAAAAATACGGCCTGCTCTTCGAGCGTTTCACCGATCCCGATCGCTCTGAGTATCCCGATATCGACATCGATATTTGCCAAGATGGTCGCGCGGCCGTCATCGACTATGTGCGCAAGAAGTACGGCCATGTCGCGCAAATCATCACCTTTGGTCGCTTGAAAGCGAAGGCCGCAGTCAAGGATGTCGCGCGCGTGATGGGTCTCACTGCAGCAGAAGGGCAGATGCTTTCGAATCTGGTGCCTGCTGAACTCGACATCACGATCGAAGAAGCGATTGCGAAAGAGCCTGAGATTGCGCGGTTGATTTCGAGTGATCCGCGCATCGCTCGCGTCTTCGATCATGCGCGTGGGCTTGAAGATCATGCGCGCAATCAAGGCGTGCATGCAGCGGGTGTGATTGTCGCCACGCGTCCGCTTGATGACATTGTTCCGTTGTGCCGAGCTGTTGGTACTGCTGAAGAAGCGTCCACGCAGTCGGTTGCGCAACGCGTGACGCAATGGGATGGACCAACATGCGAGAAGATCGGTCTTCTCAAGATGGACTTCCTTGGTCTGCGCACGCTCACGACGATTGAGTTTGCGAAGAAAGTGATTCGCGAGTCGCTCAGTGAAGCCGAGATCGTGCGCGCAGTGCCTGTTGGTGGCGGGGATGATCCGCTTGATCTCGATCGCATTCCGCTTGATGACCAACGCGTGCTCGAACTGTTTCGTCGCGGTGACACGAACGGAGTGTTTCAGTTTGAATCAGGCGGCATGAAGCGATTGCTCGTCGATATGCAGCCTGATCGATTGGAAGATCTCATCGCCGCCAACGCGCTGTTCCGTCCTGGTCCGATGGATCTCATTCCTGACTACAACGCCCGCAAAAATGGGCGACAGTTGGTGCCGAAGTTGCATGAGGTTGTCGAGCGTTTCACTGCGGAAACCTACGGCATCATGGTGTATCAAGAGCAAGTCATGCAGGTGCTGCACCATCTCGGTGGCATTCCGCTGCGTGAGGCGTACTCGGTCATCAAAGCGATTTCGAAGAAGAAGCAAGATGTCATCAACGGCGCGCGTGCAGCGTTTGTGAAGGGCGCGGCTGAGCGTGGTCTCGCCGACAACAAAGCCACTGAACTCTTCGAACTCATCTTGAAGTTTGCGGGCTACGGATTTAACAAGAGTCACTCGACGGGCTACGCGATCATTGCGTATCAGACTGCGTACTTGAAGACATATTTCCCCGCGCATTACATGGCTGCGGTGCTGAGTCTTGAAAGCCAGGCGCGCAAGGTCGAAGAGTGGTCGGTGTATCTCGATGATTGTCGACGCTTGAAATACCCCGATGATTCCGCAGAGAAACGCCACATCGGCGTTGAGGTGCGTGCGCCTGATGTGAACTTGAGCGAAGAGGATTTCGCGGTGGTGTTTACAGCCAACGAAAGGGCGACCGCGCATGCGGGGCACATTCGCTTCGGCATGAAGGCGATCAAAGGCGCAGCCGGCAACGCGATTCGCGCGATCATCGAAGAACGCCGCAAGAGCGGGCCGTTCAAGAGCATCTTTGATTTCTGCGAACGCGTTGATGCGCGCACGATTGGGCGGGGCGGTCTTGAAGGACTTGTGAAAGCTGGATGTTTCGACTCGCTGCATGGAAGCGAACAACGAGCCGCAGTGGTTGCGAGTTTGGAAGGCGCGCTTGCGGCAGGGCAGTCGCTTGCGCGTGATCGTGCGGGTGGGCAAGAGACGTTCTTTGGAATGTTCGAATCTGCGATGCCGAAGGACAACTCGAAAAGCAATGGTGCGAGCGCGGCTGGCGGCCTCAAGAAGGTTGCGCCATGGGAGCGAATGGAAGCGCTGCGCTACGAGAAGGAAGCGTTGGGCTTTCATGTCTCGGGTCATCCGCTCGACGCGTGGCATGAGCAGATCAGTGAACTCACCACGACTGATGTGAAGTCGCTCGCCTCTGCGTCGCAAGACGCGCCGGTTGTGGTTGCAGGCCTCGTCGCGCGAGCGCGCTCGCTGGTCTCGCAAAAGGGCAAGAATCCAGGGCAAAAGATGATGATCGTGGGTCTTGCTGACAAGCATGCGACGATCGAGGGCGTGCTCTTTCCTGAGGCGTTTGCGAAGTATGGCGACCTCATTGCGACTGATCGCGCGGTCGTGCTCATTGGCTTTCTTGATCGCAGCCGCGGCGAACCGAACATCATCATTGATCGAGTGATCGCACTCGATGACGCGCAAGCACATCTGGGGATGAAGCTCGAGTTGACGCTGGATTGTTCGGTCAGCGAGGAGTCCAGTGAGCGCATCGTGACAGGCACGATGGAAATGCTCGCGGGTTTGCTCAAGCAAGCCAGTGGCAGCAGCGCGCTTGCGCAAGGTCGCGCGGTCGACACATTCATTCATCTCGACACGGATGTGCGTCGAGTCACGCTTCACGCCAGCAAGTTGCGCGTGGTGCCGACGCGTGCGCTTCTCGATTCACTGCAGCGTCTCATCGGGGTAGACGCGGTGAAGGTGAAGGGCGGTTGGGTTCCTGAGCGCCGCAAGCAAAAGCAGTGGGGCGCGAAACGATCGAGCGACGAAGCGGTTGAGGTTTGAGGTTTGAGGTTTGAGGCCTGAGTGTTCAGCTTTGAATCACCAGCGCATCACAACGAAGCAAGCCGCTGCGCAACATCTTTCTCAGCAAGCGCCGTGAGCAACGCATCGAGTTCGCCCGCGAGCAGTTTCGGCAACGCGAAACTTTCATCAAGGCGATGATCAACCGCCACGCTCTCTTTGAAGCGATAGGTGCGAATCTTCTCAGCGCGATCTCCCGAGCCGATCATCGTGCGCCGCTCACTCGCGCGCTTCGCGTCAGCTTCGCGCGTGCGCAACTCATGCACGCGAGCACGCAGCAATCGCCACGCTTTCTCGCGGTTTTGCCCTTGGCTTCTCGTTTCCTGCATGCGCACTTCGATGCCCGTTGGCGTGTGAATGAGATGCACCGCAGTCGCGACCTTGTTCACATTCTGTCCGCCTGGACCTTGCGCAGTCGTGATGTGCTCCTTCACTTCTGTGGGATCAACCGCGGATTCAACTTCCTCTGGTTCACCCAGCACCGCAACAGTCGCAGTTGAAGTGTGAATGCGTCCTTGCGCTTCAGTCGCGGGCACGCGCTTCACTTGATGCGTGCCGCTTTCGAATTGAAGTGCAGCAAACGCGCCGAGACCTTCGACTGAACAGATCGCGTGCGTGAGTCCACCAGCGTCGCCAGGTTTGACTTCAAGCAATTCGAAGCGCCAACCTCGCCGCGCGGCATACGCGCGATACATGTCAAGCAATTCGCCAGCCCACAGCGCCGCTTCATCTCCGCCAACACCCATGCGTACTTCAAGCATGAAACTCGCGATGCCTGCGTCATCACCAGTGACCAACGCTTTGCTGATGTCGCTGGCAAGCGTGCGTGCGCGCGCGGTGAGCACTGGTCGTTCTTCACGCGCGAGAGCAACGAGTTCAGCATCGCCGGATGCCTGCATTTCCGCGAGATCGCGCAAGCCTTGCGACGCGCGCAGCAGTTCACTCAGCGGTTCAAGCGTGCGAGCGAGCAACACGCGGCGGCGCGAAAGTGCAGTTGACTTGCGGTGATCCGCAGCAATGGCGAGGTCTTCAAGTTGCGCGGCGATGCCGTCATCTTCGGCCGCGTGTGCAGCAAGAATCCGTCGAAGATTCTCTGGCAAGAGCGTCGCAACGAACGGATCGTGAAACGCTGTCTGAAAGGCGTCATGCCGCTGGTCTGAGTTGGAACCGAAGTTGGAATCTGGTGAAGCCACGAGCGCGCGAGTGTCTCAGATCGCACGAGTTGTGTGCAAAAAGAACAACCGCTCCGAGTGGAGCGGCTGTTGAGTGTTTTGGATTTCGCGACTCTGTCGCTTCGTCGCTTACTTCTTTTTGGCGTCGAAGTACTTGCCGGCGAACTTCTTCTGGAAGCGTTCAACGCGACCAAGGGTGTCGACAAAGGTCTTCTGACCAGTGAAGAACGGGTGTGAGCCCGACCAAATTTCGACATTCATTTCAGGCACAGTCGCGCCGACGGTCATGACGACCTCGCCACGGAAGGTGACCTTGCATTCAGGGAAGTACTTTGGGTGCGTGTCTTTCTTCATTGTCGAGTCCAGTCTGAGTCAGTCGGTTCCCAGAATGACCCCAAGGCAAACGCCTACAGGTCTTTGGGTGGGTCGGAGAGTCTACAAAGGCTTTCGGAAGTTGCAAGCGGTTGGTTGGGTTGTCGCAAGTCGAGCGACGGAAGGTGCTCGCGTAGATCGGCGAAACGGGCTTCTCGGACGCCATTACGCTGCGTTCTCGTCCTGCAAATCAATCTGCAAGACTGCGTTACGCGCTGTGTCATGCAGCACCCACTGTGAAGCCCGCGCCATGATGAACGCGTCCTCGACCGCTCTACCTGCACCAACCGAGATCACTCGAGTGGTGGCGATTGACGGCATGCACTGCGCCGCGTGCGCATCGAAAGTTGAATCGGCCGCGCGCAGTGTTGCGGGAGTGCGAGATGCGAGCGTGTCGTTTGCGGCGAAAAAATTGCGAGTGAGTTTCGATCCGACGCGCGTTGACCTCAGCGCAATCAATGCACGAGTTACACGCGCGGGATTCGCGCTTCGACTCGAACGCGATCCTGCCATTCGTGCCGCGCGTGAAGTGGCCGCGGCGCGAGCGTTGCGCAGGCGAGTAGTGATTGGCGCGGTGTTCTCGATCCCGTTGGTTGTGCTCGCGATGAGTCACGGCTCGATCGATGCATTCGCAGGATCAACTGCTGCGTGGTTGCAATGCGCGTTGGCTGCGCCGGTGTTCTTCTGGTGCGGTTGGCCAATTCATGCAGCCGCAGTGGCACAACTTCGCCGCGCAAGTAGCGACATGAACACGCTCGTGTCGGTTGGAACGAGCATCGCGTTTGCATCGAGCGCGTGGGCGTTGCTCACGCACGATCCATCAACAGGCGTGCACGCGCTTCACGGTCTGTGGTTTGAAGCGAGCGCGATCATCATTGTCTTCGTGTTGCTCGGTCGCTTGCTTGAAGCGCGAGCGACTGCGCACGCGTCGGATGCGTTGCGAGCATTAGGCGCGCTGAGTGTTGCGCGCGTGTGCGTGATCGATGCGAACAGCACGGAGCGAGAAGTCGCAGCGGACGACATCGCGATCGGCATGCGCGTGCGCGTGCGACCAGGCGAGCGAATTTCGGTCGATGGCCGCGTGATTGCAGGCGAAAGTGAAGTCGATGAGTCGATGCTCACAGGCGAGCCGCTCCCGCGCGCGAAGCGTTCTGGTGATCGCGTTGTGACGGGAACGATGAATTCATTCGGAGTGCTTGAGATTGAAGTGACTCATGCCGCAGGCGACAGCGTGCTCGCGCGCATTGTTGAAATGGTGGACGACGCGCAGATGACGAAGGCGTTGATTGCGCGCGTTGCGGATCGCGTGGCGGCGGTATTCGTGCCGATCGTGCTGCTGATTGCTGCGATTACCGCAACTGCGTGGTGGATGTTCGCGCCTGCTGAAGTGCGCGCAGCGCTCGCGCTTGAAGCGGTGGTGAGCGTGCTAGTTGTCGCGTGCCCATGCGCGCTTGGACTCGCAACACCAGTCGCGATCATGGTTGCGTCTGGACGCGCCGCGCAACTCGGTGTGCTCTTTCGAACGGCCGCGGCGTTTGAAAAACTCGCGCTCGTCGAGGAGATCGTGTGGGACAAGACGGGCACACTCACGCTAGGCGCGCCGAGCGGGAAGGAAGTGACTGCAACGCAGGGCAACACAATCGCACGCGTGTTGCGCGCGGCAGCTGCGTGCGAATCAGGAAGCGAGCATCCGATCGCGCGAAGCATCGTGAAGCACGCGATCGAACATGGCGTGGAGATTGTGCGTGCCACTGAGTTTCGCGCCGTTGCGGGACAAGGCGCGCGCGCGCGTGTTGAATTCGATGGAGTTGAAGCCAATGTGCTAGTCGGTCGTGCCTCGTGGCTTGAGTCATTGGGCGTTTCGCTAGTTCATAAAGAGATTTCCAGTTCGACCGAAGTACTAGTCGCGCTTGAAGGCCGAGAGATCGGTCGCGTGACACTTGAAGATGCCGTGCGCGATTCGTCACGCGACGCGCTCAATGCGCTCAACACGCTCGGTGTGCGCGCACAACTTGCCAGCGGCGATAGCACGAGCGCGGCGCTTGCACTCGCAAAACAGCTTGATATCCCTGCAGATCGAGTGCACGGCGCCATGACGCCCGAATCAAAGGCAGCCTTCGTGCGCGAGCGACGCAACGACGGCGCGCGCGTCATTGCCTTCGTTGGTGACGGCATCAACGACGCGATCGCATTGGCTGCGAGCGATGTAGGCATCGCGATGAGTTGCGGAACCGAAGTTGCTCAAGCAAGTGCGGACATCACATTGGTCTCATCAGATCTCCGTCGCATTCCCGATGCAATCGCGCTTTCGCGCCGCACTCTCCGCATCATCAAGCAGAATCTCGTGTGGGCCTTTGGCTACAACCTCGTGCTCATTCCACTTGCAGCAGGCGCGTTGTGGCCATTCACTGGATGGATGCTTCCACCGATGCTCGCAAGTGCCGCGATGGCGCTGTCAAGCGTGAGCGTCGTCGCAAACAGTCTGCGTCTTAGGCGCGCGTAACGCCAACCGCTTGCGTCGGCACACCTGCGTACACGGTGTTGGGCAGCAGCACTTCACGCTTCATCACGACTGAGTGCGGCAACACAATCGTGTGCGCGCCAACATCCGCGCCATAGAGCATGACGGTATTCGCGCCCACCGTCGCGCCATCGCGAATGTGCACATGATCGATCTTGAGCACGCGATCTTCAAAGGTGTGCGCTTGAAAGAGCGCTTGCACTGTGACATCGTCACCAAAGTGGAGCATGTCGGGATCGACCACATGTGAGAAACTCGGTCCAAGCAATGCGCGCTTACCGATGCGGCATCCCATGAGTCGCAGATATCCCACGAGTAACAGCGTGCCCTCAGTAAACGCGAGCGGCACCGACGCCCACATACCCCACGCGACATAAAGGAAATCCCATCGACTGCACCAACAACTCCACAGCGGATGCGTGCCAGGTTTCACGCGACCAACGAGAAGCCACTTCAGCATGAGCACTGCGGTCACAAGAACGAGACACACCGCGAGCAGACTGGCGGGAAGTGCGACGCAACGAAACGCAAGAGGCGAGAGCGATGCTTCAGCACTTTCCATTGCGCGAAACCACACTAGCCCAAGCGCGAATGGGCCAATCGGAAGCACAAAGCGTGCGAGTTCCCATGCCCAACGATTGCAGCGACGAACGAGTGAAGGCTCGTGCGTGAATTCGCGCGGCGCTTCAACGATCTCTCTTCGAGGAAGTCGAAAGAGGGGATGCCCAAACCACGATTGACCTGTTTCAAACGGAAGTCCGTCGCCGCGCGTTGAGATGCCGACGAGTGTTTCTGGCGCAAGTCGCGTGCCTGCGGGAAGCACTGCGTGATTACCGATGAAACAACTTTCGCCAAGCACCACTGGCTCGATCGAAGCGGTTGTGGCGTGCAAGCGCGGACCTCCGAGATACACACCGTCAGCAAAGAATGTTTCTCGCCCGATCGTGACGGTGGATGGAATCACATCGGTAATTGTTGAGATCTCGCAACCGCGTCCAATCTTTGCGCCTGCGAGGTTGAGCCACATCGGCCACATGAGCGTTCCCGAAAGCCACTTTCCTGCGGCTTCAACGAGTGCTGATTGAAAGCTCAAACGAATCGCGGTTGCGCTTCGCAGATCAAACGGTCGCGTGGGCGCGCGACCGAGCGCACGCACAAGCAGCGCTTCCATCACGACTGTGCCAACACCTGCGCACGCGATTGTTGCGCAGAGAAGCGCAATACCGCTCGCGCTAGGAAGCCACGACTGTTCGTTCGCGAAGAGGACATGCGTGATGGTGTCGGCATCGATGCCAAAGAGTCGGCACGCAAGCATCCATGGAAGAAGGATCGCGGTCACGATGCTTGCAAAGAGCACTGCAGCAAACAGAAGCACGAGCATTGATGGAAGTGGAGGGTCGACGCTCGGCGGCTGCGGTGCATGCGCGACGCGTGTGGCGGGAGTGCCATCAAGCACGGCAAAATCATGTCGTTCGCCCGCAGGAAGATACGACAGTGCGCGCAAGATGCTGCCTTCTCCAAGATCTGCGCCTGGGCCAAGCGCCGCGCGTGTTTCGAGCGTGGCACCTCGTCGCACACGCACTGGCCCGATGACAAGCGTGCCCGCTTCCAAGTCAACCGCGCGCAGTGATGCGTCTTGACCAATGGTTGCGAAATCATCGAGCGTGATGAGATCCCATCCACCATCGGTCAAGCGTACGCCGCGATGAATGTGCACATGCTTGCCGATGCGCGCACCCAACGCACGAAGCGCAATCGGCGCAATACCTAACGCTTCGAAGAGTTCCCACGGCGCCATGCTGACAAGCCGCACCACGATCCAATGACGCATGTGCCACATGCTCCATGCCCGAACTCGAGCGGGGGTGTAGCGGCCGATGAGCAGCCATTTGGCAGTAACTCCAGCAAGAATCGTGATTATCGCGTAGCCGCTCAGCGCGCACAAACCTGTGAGCACGAGCGCGAATGTGCCAAGCACACTGCTCTCGATCGTTGCACCCAGCAGCGTGCCCGCGTCTGGAATCCACAGTAACTGTGAAGCGGTGCAGAGCAGCGCGATGATGAATGCTGCTTGAATCGCGGTTGCGCAGAATGGACGCGACACGCCAGTCGTTGGCGCACGGATCGTTGCGATGCGCTCGATGGTTGGCACACGCGCATCGAGCACGCGCGAAGCATCACGAATCGTGCGGTGTTCGTAGGCAAGGCGCACGGTCGCTGCAATTGTTCGTGCGTCGGTGCGCATGCGCGAGATCGCAATTGCGATCGTGAGCGAGTCGAGAGCGAGATCATCGAAGAGATCCGCAGTGACGCTGAGCGCATCGCTTCGGCCGAGTGCGTGCGCGAACGCATCCGCCATGACGCGTTCCGTCGGAGGTTCTGCAGCGGTGTATTCGATGTCAGCGTTCACCACCTGCGCCGTCGCAGGAAGTTGCTTTCGATCGATCTTGCCTCCAACACTGCGCGGAATGGCCGCGATTTCAACGATCAGTGCGGGCACCATGTAGGTCGGCAGTTGCGCGCTGAGAAAGTTCCGTAGTTCAAGCGCGTCGACGGACGCGTCGATGTTGGCGACAACATGTGCAACGATTCGCTTGCTCGAACCTTCGCCTTCGATGGTGCACGCTGCTTCGCGAATGCTCGAATGCGCAACAAGTTTCGCTTCGATAGCGCCGAGTTCGATGCGATATCCACGGATCTTCACTTGCGCATCAATGCGACCGTGATAGTGAAAGTCGCCTGAAGCATCGCAGTGCACGAGATCACCCGTGCGATAGATCCGTCCAAGCGTCGCGTGTTCAACGAATCGCGCGGCAGTTGTCTCAGGTTGATTGCGGTAACCACGCGCGAGTGACGCGCCACCGATCACAAGTTCACCGTGCGAGTGATCAGTGATTTCGCGCAACGATAGATGCTCAGGATCAATGACCCACGCGAAGGTATTCGCAACCGCGCGACCGATTGTGACTGGTTCGTTTTCGTGCACCGTTGCACGCAGGCATGTCACCGTGCATTCAGTCGGTCCGTAGCCATTTTCAAGTCGTCTTCCGCGCGACCATGTATTGGCAAGATCCACGGGCAACGCTTCGCCGCCGACATAGAGCAGGTGAATCTTCGGAAGATCGCGCAGTGGATCCGCGCTTCCAAGCGTGCGCAGCAGAGTCGGCGGTGGACACAATACAGTGACGCTTTCGCGTTGAAGCCACGAGAGAAGATCAGGTCCAAGACGCGACGCTTCATCATCCATCACAACAACGGTTGCTCCAACAGCCCACGCAAGCCAGAGTTCCTCGACGCTCGAGTCGTAACTCGCCGACGAACCCTGCACGACGCGATCAGTGTGCGTGAGTTGAAACTCATGAATGTCACTCGTGACAAGATTCGCAATGCTCGCGTGCTCAATCTCGACGCCCTTCGGTGCGCCTGTCGTGCCTGAGGTGTAGATCACATACGCGAGACTCCGTTGATCAATGTCGCGATCAATGAAGCGTCGTCCTCGTGCATGCGCGGCGTCAATGTCACGCGGTGTGATCACTGACGCGTAGGCGCCACTTGCGGCGATGCTCTCTGCCCGCGCCGTATCGCAGACGAGCGCAATTGCCTTTGAATCTCGAAGAATCTCGCTGGCCTGTTGCGCAGGGAACGCAGGGTCAATCGCGCAATACGCGCAGCCCGCTCGCATCGCGCCAAGCATTGCGGCGTAGAGGCGCGCGTCGGTGCGCGCGAGAGCGAGCGCAACAATGTTGTCGCTCGCGCCGTTGGTTGCAGCAATCGGCTCAACATATTCCGCAACAAGTTCCGCAACAGCGCGTGACAACGCATCGAGCTCGCGATAGGTCAATCGCACACGCGCCCGTGTACTCGTTGGAGGAATGTCCAGCGCGATCTTGTCTGCAAACTTCACGCACGCACGCGCGAAGATGTCGGGAAGAGTTGCGCGTTCGTCAATTCGGGCGCGCGCACTTTCAGCAGCGTCATCAGCCACTGGCACGAGCAGACCCAGCCAAAGGTGGTGGGACAAGGTGCGGTGCCAATCGGCCTACGCGTGCGCGCTGTTGCTCGCGGGTGAGATGCATGAATCCGCGCACGAGGCCTAAGCACGATGGTGCCCCACATCCGCATTGAAACGGCTCAGCCATCGAGGCTTCAGTCGTCGTGTAATCGAAGGTGATCTGTTCACCTTCTTTGATCGCGCGTATCGCATAGAGCGCACAACCTTGCACGCGCGCATTTGGTTCGCACGAGTGATTCAGAAATCGCCACGGATGACGCGTTCGCATCGCTTCGGTTTGCTCACCGCCTTCAAAGTGCCCATCGCACTCGATATGCAAGTCGACATCGAGTTGAATCGAGTAGCGAGTCGGATGCTTCTGCATGCGCCCCTCTATCGAGAGCACTCGTGCGCCGCGCGTGAGATCGCGAGTGGCAAATAGCCCGACACCGTGCGGGGTGTCGCGTACGGCGCAGGCGAGAGGATGAATAGCAGAGGGTGCTGACGTCGGAGCAATTTGATGCAAGGTCGGAGTCCAATGGTTGCGTCGCCGCACAATACAAGAAGTTGGCTCTAAAGACGAGTCAATGCACTGACAACGCTTGCGCCGTTGATCATCCGATCGAGAGCGCTCATAGTTTTTCGGCGATGATCTCAAGAACCGTTGGTGTGACAAAGATCGAAGCGGGATCGTGCTCGGCTTCATCAACGGCGCGAAGCACTTCGGCTGCCCATGCTTCGTTGCGAACGCCAAGTTCGACCAGTCGTGGCGCGTTGGTGCGCACGAAACCTGCTGGCCAGTTCCACGCCGTTTCACCGGGCCGCGCTGCGAAGGCGATGGGGCGCGCTGATCGAATGGAAAAACCGCGATCAACGAGCAATCGCGGCAGTATTCGAGCGACATCAGGTTCGCCGCCTTGCGCGCGCCAACTCTCGTACACCGCAGCAACGAACTCGGTGATCGCGCTTCGAGGGGGGACGATTTGAAAGCTCGAGTACTCGACATACTCGTGCAAGACCACGACTCCGCCGCGTTTGAGCGTACGCGCGAACTGATCGACCAATCGGCCAACATCGGGCACGAAGCACGAGACCCAACGGCACCAGATCGCGTCGAGATTGGTGAGCGAGGGATTGCCCTGCATCAGCCCGTCGTGCATGAGATCGGCTTCAACAGTGGTGATGTGATCAAGGTCAGCGGCAGCAGCTTGTTCAGCGAGCGCCGACAGAAACCGCGCGCTCCGCTCGATGGCCACCACGCGACCGCGCGGACCAACCAACCGCGCCAGATCCAGCGACGCAAATCCTGGTCCCGCGCCGAAATCACCGACGGCAGCGCCCTCAATGATCCCCGCATCATTCCACGCACGATGCACTTCATCGCGCCATACACCATGTTGGAAGCCAAGGCGTCGGATCTCATCATCGTGCGTTCCGAGGACATAGTCGCGCTCTGCATCAGCACGAGGTGGGACCGATCGAGAGTCACTGCGAGTCATGCACCCGTTGTAGCAGCAGCGACTTCGCGCAACCGAATCAAGCCGCAACGGACAATCAAGAATTCCGCGCATTAGGACGATGCATCATTGGAAACGCGGCGAGTGTCCGTCGCCAAGTTGCAAGGCTATGTTCGTCGTTCGCGCGCACACCTTCATTTTGCAGGCTCGCCTCGCGATTTCGCTCGCGTGGGTGGCGGGCTATACCAACATCATCGCCTTAATCGTCTGTGGCTATGTCGTGAGTCATGTCACGGGTCACGCCAGCGTGCTCGGCCGTGATGTGACCGAAGGGCATTGGGGTTCCGTCAGTCTGGTGTGCGGCTTGCTTGCTGCGTTTTTCTTGGGCTCCCTCATTTCCGGGTTTGCCACTGAGTGGGGGCGCCAGCGCGCGTGGAACTCAATCTATGTGTTGCCCGCCGCGATTGAAATTGTGCTGCTCATCATCTTCGCAAACTTTGTGCGCCTGCATGATCCGAGTACGCCTGAGTCAACACGAGTGCTGTGGTGGATGACGGTGACGGCATCAGTCGCCATGGGTTTGCAGAACGCAACGATCACGCGAATTTCGAGTGGCGTCGTGCGGACGACGCACTTGACGGGAGTACTGACTGATCTAGGGCATGAATCGGCGCAACTCGTGGTTGAACGCACCATCATTGGAAAGGTGCTGCTCACTTCTGACGGGGAGCATCGCGGGCCAAGCTTTCAACGCCTCGCGCTACTCGCTTCGATCTTCACAGCTTTCATTCTCGGAAGCGGCCTCGGCACACTCGCGTTTGAATACTTCGCTCACTGGAGCATGCTGCCGCCTGTGCTGCTGCTCAGTTACATCATCCTCGAAGATCTTCGCACACCCATCTGTGCAATCGAGAATGTGATGGTCGCGCAAGTGGGCGGGCGCACGATTCCAAGCGACATCGCTGTGTTCAAAGCGATTCATCGAGGTCCCGATGCCACAACGCACGATGCGAGCGCGCAGGTGCAACTGCCTGATTTGACTGGGTGGATCCAGCGAGTTCCGAAGGGAAAACGCGCGGTGATTCTTGACATAACCTCATCGCGAAAGTTGGGGCCGATGGCACCGAGCACATTCCATGCGATGTTTGCGGCGGCCGCGGCGCGCGGTCAACGCGTCATCATTGCGGGCGTGAGCGGCGTGGACTGCGCCACCATCAACGCGCTCACTCGCGCGGACATGCTCAACGAACTGAATTGCGCCCCAACACTTGACGACGCGCTCGCGCTTGTCGCGGTGTTGCCGATCCCGCCGTCGCCGTCGCCGCACTAACGAGCGCAGCGGAACTGATCTCCATTGTGGTTTCGACGCGCACGAACACCGCGAAGAGCTCTAGCGCGATTCCAAGCGTTGTGAAGATCACTACCCCAACAACAAGACTCTGTGCGCCACGCGATTTTTTCAGGGAAATGCACTCGAAATTAGTCGCTACTCGCGCAGCGCACTCCGCCGTGAATCAGGGAAATGTCCGCTTGGCATCACACGAATGTCGACGTCTTTAGATGTGTTGTTACTCGGCTCTCCTCTGTTGCGCGAACGCGCGCACCGATCATCCAACCTCTCTTCACGGAGCCCGCCATGAAGCGCATACCAACGATCGAAATCACAGCACACCCACACGATGCGCGCACCTTCGTCGTGCCCATCGATTTCTCAAGCCCGTCACTGCAAGTGCTGAGCGCGTCAGTTGGGTTTGATGCGCGAGTCTGCAACGCCGTGAACGCTGCGTTTCACGACTTGGATCAGG
>QWPU01000180.1 GCA_003671065.1 Planctomycetota bacterium
CCATGCCCCGACCTCAAGAAATCCATTCGCGAGCACTGCGGGGGAGCGTGGTTTTGGATGGGTGGGCAGAGTGACTACACCGTGAGCAAGTACGACGGTGATTACCACTGTCAGTATGCAGGTAAGCGGCACGAGGTTGGCGAGCACGTCGGTACAGGCAAGAGCAAGGACCCACGCGAGACCATTCGCATTGCGTTCTGCTACTTAGAAGACGAGCAGAAAATCCTCATCGGATATGTTGGGCAACATCAGAGGACCGCTGCCACATGACCGCAACTCACACGCGTAAAAAACTCATCGAAGTCGCGCTGCCCCTCGAGGCGATCAACAAGGCGTGCGCGCGCGAGAAGTCGATTCGGCATGGGCATCCTTCTACGCTGCACTTGTGGTGGGCGCGGCGACCGACGCTGCATTTATGGTGGGCGCGGCGACCGCTGGCGGCTGCACGCGCGGTGATTTTTTCGCAGATGGTGGATGATCCGTCGGCGAGTCCTGATCTCTTTCCTACGCAAGAAGCGCAGGACGCTGAGCGGCAGCGGCTCTTTCGCATCATTGAAGAACTCGTTCTGTGGGAGAGCACCACCAACGAGAAGGTGCTCGATGCTGCGCGCGACGAAATCAAGAAGAGTTGGCGTCGCACTTGCGCTCAGAACGCCGAGCATCCGCGCGCGCTTGAGTTGTTTGATGCCAACAAACTGCCCGCGTTTCATGATCCGTTTGCGGGTGGCGGCGCGCTGCCGCTTGAAGCGCAGCGCTTGGGGCTTGAGAGTTACGCGAGCGATTTGAATCCTGTCGCCGTGCTCATCAACAAGGCGATGATTGAGATTCCGCCGAAGTTTGCGGGGCGCGCGCCGATCAATCCCGATTCACGCGGCGAGCCTGCGCTGCTCGCGCGGCAGTGGAAGGGCGCGCAGGGGCTTGCGGAAGATGTGCGTTACTACGGCAAGTGGATGCGCGACGAAGCGGAGAAACGCATCGGTCACTTATATCCCAAGATTGAAGTGACAGCGGAGATGGTGAAGGTTCGCCCCGACCTCAAGCAGTATGTCGGGAGAGAACTCACGGTGATCGCATGGCTTTGGGCGCGCACGGTGAAGAGTCCGAATCCTGCGTTTTCGAAAGTGGATGTGCCGCTGGCTTCGACGTTCATGCTTTCGACGAAGGAGGGAAAGGAGGCGTATGTGCTTCCGGTGATTGAGGATGGTGGCTATCGATTCACGGTGAAGGTGGGGAAGCCGAAGGATGCGAAGGGGGCAAAGAGTGGGACGAAGCTGTCGCGCGCGAATTTTGGGTGCTTGATGTCGGGCGCGGCTGTTTCGGGCGACTACATCAAGGAGCAAGGCAAGGCGCAGCGAATTGGCGCGCGGTTAATGGCGATTGTCGCGGAAGGTGATCGTGGGCGCGTGTACCTCGGACCGACACCAGCGATGGAGGCCGTCGCGCTCACTGCGCGGCCGACGTGGAAGCCTGACGGCGCAATCGCTACGCGGATGACTGGCGGGAATTGCACGCCCTATGGGCTGACTTCGTGGGGCGACCTCTTCACCCCGCGCCAGCTCGTTGCGCTGACGACCTTCTCTGATCTCGTGCAAGAAGCGCGCGAACGCGTTCAGCGCGACGCGCTCGCCGCGGGCATGTTGAAGGACGGCAAGTCATTGAACGACGGCGGCGTTGGTGCCGCGGCGTACGCGGATGCGGTGGGGGTGTACTTGGCGTGCGGAATTAGCCGCTCCGCTGATTTCTGGTCGAGCCTGTGTATCTGGGCGAACCAACCTAAAAACGAACTGGTCATGCATCTCTTCGGGCGACAGGCAATCCCGATGGCATGGGATTTTGCTGAGGCGAATCCATTCAGCGGTTCCGGTGGAAACTTCTTGAAGTGCCTGTCCTACGTCACGATGGGGATTGATCATCTCGCCGGTGCAGCAGGGGGCTCGGCGCGACAACTTTGCGCGGCAAAGAATGCGCTCAGCACAGACAAGGTGGTGTCAACAGATCCGCCTTACTACGACAACATCGGTTACGCGGATCTATCCGATTATTTCTATGTGTGGTTACGCCGCTCGCTTGCGCCAGTGTTTCCCGCACTTTTCACCACGGTTGCTGTACCCAAAGCGGAGGAGCTCGTCGCCACGCCGTATCGACATGGCAGCAAGGACAAAGCGGAGAAATTTTTTCTCGCCGGCATGACCCTCGCGATGCACCGACTCGCCGAGCAAGCACATCCTGCGTTCCCTGTCACCATCTACTACGCGTTCAAGCAATCTGAAACTGATGATGACGAGGGTGTGACCAATACCGGCTGGGATACGTTCCTTGAAGCAGTACTCGAAGCAGGCCTCGCCATTAGTGGGACCCTGCCGATGCGCACGGAACGGAAGGGGCGAATGATTGGTAACGACACCAATGCCCTCGCCTCCTCCATCATCCTTGTCTGTCGCAAACAATCCGCTTCCGCGCCCACCACCACACGCCGCGCGTTCGTCAACACCCTCAAGTCCGAACTCCCTTCCGCACTCGCCCACCTCCAACGCGGCAACATCGCGCCCGTCGATCTCGCGCAAGCTGCCATCGGTCCGGGCATGGCGGTCTACACGCGCTACTCCAAGGTGCTCGACACCGATGGCAGCGCGCTCTCGGTGCGGCAGGCGCTTGCGCTCATCAATCAAACGCTCGATGAATCGCTCGCCGAGCAAGAGGGCGAGTTCGACGCCGACAGTCGCTTTGCCATGACGTGGTTTGAGCAGTACGCGTTCGAACCCGCCGAGTTTGGTATCGCCAACACGCTCGCAAGCGCGCGCAATGCACGCGCGGGCAAAGTGCGTCTCCTCAAGCGCGAAGAATTGCATCGCGGAAACCCGCTCGCGTGGAACCCTGCCACTGACACCAACCTCAGCGTGTGGGAAGCGATGCAACACATGATCCATCGCCACACGACAGGCGGCGCATCAGCCGCGGGCGAGTTGCTGCGCGAACTTGGTTCCAAGGCTGATCACATCAAGGATCTCGCGTATCGCCTGCACGGCATTTGTTCCGCGAAGAAGTGGACGCAAGAGCAACGCGTCTACAACGCCCTCGTGGCGGAGTGGGCCGACATCGTGTTGGCATCGCAATCGTCAAGCGCCAAAGTGGGCGCGGGCGTTGAGGCAGGTCTCTTTGATGGCGACGGCGCCGACGAGGATGAAGAAGCGAACGATTGATTCACGCGGCGACATCGCCGTGCATTGGAGATCAGAAACACATGGCAGTCGCAAATCACGAACGCATCGGTAACTGCCTCAACTTGCTGCAAGAAGGTCTGCGCGAGTATGTCGTGCGCGAACTCTCGCAGAAGTATCCAGACGATTGGATGGACAAGGCGCGGCAATCGCTGCCCCCGAGCGGGCCTGATCGGCTGCGCGATGCCGATGCGAAGGCGTGGGATTGCGCTGCACTCTTCAGCATCATGCTGGGCAACTGGCAGTACTGTTTCAATCGCATGTTGGGGAGTGCAGAGAAGAGTTACGTGCATGAACTTATCAACGTGCGCAACGAATGGGCGCACCAACGTCGCTTTACGCTCGACGACACCAATCGCGCGATTGACACGATCAAACGATTGCTCGAAAAAGTGGGCGCGCCACAAGTTGCGGCCGTCGACGAGCAAATGCAAGAAGTGCTTCGTCAACGCTTCGATGCGATGCGCAGGCGTGAAGAGAAGGCGGTCACCACCGTTGCGATTAGTGGAGATACGAAAGCGGGATTGCCTCCGTGGCGCCAACTCGTCATGCCGCATCCTGATGTTGCCAAGGGCGAGTTTGTGCAAGCGGAGTTTGCCGCGGATCTTGATCGCGTGGTGCAAGGCAAGGCAAGCGCGGAGTATCAAGACGCCGCGCAGTTTTTCAGTCGCACTTTCATCACCAGCGGATTGCACTTCGCGCTTGTGAACGCGATCAAGCGCATCTGTGGCAAGGGCGGCGAGCCCGTGCTCGATTTGATGACGAGCTTCGGTGGCGGCAAGACGCACACCATGATCGCGCTCTATCACTTGTTTGGAAAAACTCCTGCGTCGGCGCTCCCAGGCATGGAGCCGCTTATGAAGGAAGCGGGCGTGACGAGTGTGCCCGCAGTGCGCCGCGCGGTGCTTGTTGGAACGCACATCACGCCAAGCGTGCCGCGCAAAACGAGTGAAGGGATTGAGATTCGCACGCTGTGGGGCGAGCTTGCCTACCAACTCGGCGGCGCGGAAGGTTTCAAGATCATGGCTGAAGCGGATCGCACCGGCACCATCGGCGCGGACTTGCTGCAGAAGTTGTTTCGCACATACACGCCGTGCCTTGTGCTCATCGACGAGTGGGTCGCGCACGCACGGCAGTTGTATGACATTCCGTCGCTGCTTCCTGCGGGAAGTTTCGCGTCCAACATGACCTTTGCGCAGGCGCTCACTTCGGCAGCCGCGGAGACTGGTGTGCATGTCGTGGTGACGCTGCCGCAGAGCGATACCGAGATGGCGGGTTCGGCAGGCCGCGCGGCGTTCGCAGAGTTGTCGAAAGTGATTCACCGCGCCGACTCACCGTGGCGACCGACGACGGAACTTGAAGGCTACGAGATTGTTCGTCGGCGTTTGTTCCAACCGATTGCCGCGAACGATTGCGCTGCGGTGGATGTGGTGTGTCGCGCGTTTAGCGATCTCTACAACTCGAGCAGAGTTGAGTTTCCGAGCGAGTGCCGCGAGGCAGACTACGAACGCCGCATGCGCGCGTGCTATCCAATCCATCCTGAGTTGCTTGAGCGACTCTACAAGGATTGGTCGATGTTGGATCGCTTTCAAAAGACGCGCGGCATGCTGCGATTGATGGCTTCGGTGATTCACTCGCTGTGGGAACGCAACGATGCGGGGCTCATGATTCTGCCCGCGCATGTGCCGATTGATGATCCGCCAGTGGCGAATGAACTTACGAAGTATCCAGAGGATCCGTGGCTTCCTGTCATTAGTCGCGATGTCGATGGTCCGACTTCGACTTCGTTGCAGATTGATCGCGATTCGCCGAATCTGGGCAAGTTGAGTGCAACGCGTCGCGTGGCGCGTACGCTGTTTATTGCGACGGCGCCGACCTATCGCGCGGCGAATCGTGGCATTGATGAACGACGCATAAACCTTGGATGCGCGCAACCTGGAGAGTCGGTGCCGCTGTTTGCCAATGCGCTGAAGAAGCTGGGCGACAAGTCGGTGTTTCTCTATCAGGATGGACCGCGCTACTGGTTTGGCACGCAGCCGAGCGTGCTGCGCCTTGCGGAAGATCGTGCGGTGCAACTCACTGCTGAGCAAGTCGAAGATGAGATTCTCGATCGGCTGCGCGCTGAACAGGCGACGCGTGGAAATTTTGCGAAGGTGTATCCCGCGCCCATGACAAGCGCGGATGTGCCGGATGAACGCGAGTCGCGACTGGTGATTTTGCATCCACGGGCAACGCATGCAAGCACGGCGACATCGGCGGACGGCGCTGCGAGTCCCGCAATCGAAGAGGCGTTTGGGATTCTGAAGTCGCGTGGAAGCACGCCGCGCAAGTATCAGAATGCGCTGGTGTTTGTCGCCGCGGATCGTGTGCGCTTGGAAGCGTTGCAGTTGGCAGTGCGACAGAATCTCGCATGGCGCTCGATCAGAGCTGAGCGCGATCAGCACAACTTGGATGGACATCAAACCGCGCAAGTGGAAACGAAGTTCACACAGTCGGAAGATGCCGTGAAAGCGCAGATTCCTGAGGCGTATCAGTGGTTGCTCGTTCCAACGCAACTCTCGCCGCATGATCCGATCACGATGGAATCGCGGCGATTGTCATCGAACGAACGATTAGCACCGCGCGCGACCAAGCGCATGGAGCAAGACTCGACCATCGCGACCGTGTTTGGCGCGGCGAACTTGCGCAACAATCTCGACGGCATTCCTCTTTGGCGAATCTCGACGGCATTCCTCTTTGGCGCGATGGCAAGGTTGAGGTGAAGACGCTGTTCGAAGACTTCGCGCAGTTCGTGTATCTCCAACGATTGACAGCGCCATCGGTGCTCGCGAAATGCATCAGCGATGGAGTGAGCCGCATCACGTGGGAGCAAGATGGGTTCGCATTCGCCGACACTTTCGACGCGACGAAGAATCGCTTCGGCGGACTCGTGAGCGGACAAGTCGTGGATGTAGGAGCAGAGGCGCGCGGTTGGTTGGTGTCGCCGGAACTTGCGAAGCGACAGTTTGCGGCGGAGGTAGGGACAACGTCGGGCGTGCCCATGGATGACGGACCGACTCTAGACCCAGCTACTGGAGTAAAAACTGGAGTCGGCGGTGCAGCCGCAAAGCCAAAGCTTAAGACGATCTTCTACGGCCGCGTCAAACCCAACGTCACGAAGCTCGGTCTCTCTGTGAGCACCATCGCGCAAGAGTTGGTCGCGCATTTGCAACTCGTTGAAGATGCCGAAGTCGAAGTCACCGTCGAGATCCGCGCGAAAGCCCCCAAGGGTTTCGACGAGAAGACGATTCGCACCATTACCGAGAATGCGAAGTCGCTGAAGTTTGATGTGGTGGAGTTGGAGTAGGGGCGATTCGTGTCTGCACTTAGCCCATGCATCGCGC
>QWPU01000181.1 GCA_003671065.1 Planctomycetota bacterium
CGCGTCACTGATACTCATCGCAACGGGCTGCAACACCACTTCGGCGACCCCTGTTGCCAGTTCACTGCCGAAGATCGAAGTCATCACACCGATCGTGCAGACCGAAATGCTCTGCCCGATTTCTGGCGAGGTGGTCACCGAACTCGATGCCGTCGCATTCTTCGACTGCTTCCCTGTGTATTGCAAAGGTCGCGAGAACGCACGGCAATTCGCTGCACTTCCAATGAAACAGCGCAGTCGTCTCGCAGCAGATCAAGTGCTCGCACAAAAAGGCATCGCGAATCGAACCTGCCCACTCACAGGTGAAACACTCACCGCAGCAGGCTCACCCGTCGTGTTCGAAACAGTGGTGATTGGCTTTGCGTCGATCGCTGACGCAAATCAATTCCGCTCGCTACCACTCGCAAAGAAGTCGAAGATGATCACAGAGTGGAAAGCGGCGGCGAACGCATGAGCGTTGGGCTCAATCGCCGCTGAATTCAACTTCGACGCGACCGACTTCGTGCAAGAGGCTTGATTCGAGGCTCTGTGCGAGCGCTTCGTCGGTGAGTGATGCTGGGACTTGCGCGATGAAACTGAGGGACTTTCCTGAAGCGCTTGCGGTCTGCGATTGCACGCGGATGTTCATGCGACGCATGGCTTCGACGGCGAGAAGTTGTCCGCGCGCGCGATCAGCACCAACTGGAAGACGCACTTTGATTTCGGCTGCACGCCGCGCATGCAACCACCAAATCACAACCCACGCGGCGGCGGCGATGACGATCGCGGTGACAAACTGTGAGAGGCCGCACGCGAGACCAATCACGACGACCAAGATCGCACGGCCTGTCATGTGTGGGTTGCCGATGACGGTTCGGAAACGGATGAGGCTTCCGATACCGAAGATTACGAGCGCCATTGATTGATCGATGACGACGAGTGCAGCGACAACCGCGCCGATGACGCCGAGAATCACGAGGGTCTTGCGCTCATCGCTTGCTTCGACGAGATCGCGCCGACGCGAGGTGCGTGGGTGATACGCAAGCAGCGTCGCCAGTCCTACCGCGAGGCTGACACCGAGAAGCAATTCGAGCCAGTTCGCCCAATTCGAAAACTGATGGAGCGCGTGTTCGAGTCGCTCGGTCGAGGTTTCTTTCACGGTGGTTCCGAGCAGTGCGCGCGAAGGCCCTCCTTCATCCGCGAATAGTGGTGTCGTGACACAGAGCAGCGCAACCACAGCGAGCGCGCGGGAGAGACGAGTAAAGATCGAAGTCATAGTGCGTGGTGTCAGTGCTTGAATCGCGTTGTGTGTTGAGGAGATCGCCGCATTCGTTCGAGGTCAACGCCTGCGACGCGTGCCCATGACTGAAGGAACTTGAAGCTGTTGCTGCTGCGACTTACCCGCATTGCCGCCCTGCTGCTTCTCCGTCGCGCGGCGAAACTGCTCGTTGATGTTGTGCACACTCTCGCGCACTTGCTTGAGTTTTTCAGCATCGAGCCCTTGCAGAATCGCGCTGGCCATCGCGTTAGCAGTGCTGAATTGCCCAAAGCCGAGCGTGCCCGCTTCAAGGTCGATGCGAATGGCGGTCGCGCCGAGATCGCTCACCATGCAGAGCACTGCCATGAGCTCAGCATCAGCAAACGTCTTGCCTTCCTTCATGCGCGAGCCGAGCAAACGGCCCGCAGTAATAAAGATCGGCTCGTTCACATTCTTCATGCTGCTAGCCATTTGCGCGACCTTCATCATGTCCTCGCGCGATTGACGCACGACGAGCACCTCTTGCTCATTCACTTTGACAACGCGCCGAAACGCGTTGCACATCGCGCCACCCAAGGCGAGACCCGATTGAATGGCCGCGAAACCAAACGCGGTTTCAAGTCCAGCGGCGGCGTCGGTTGGCGTCTCTTCGGTCACATTGGCCGTCGCGCCATCGATCCACATGTTCTTGACGCCGAGTGATGCGCAAATCTCGAAGCCCGCTTGCGCGAGCGGATCAGTTTGCGCCTTGCCTTCGGCGAGCAACTCCGCGAGAACATTGGCCGCGAGATGCGGAATTGAGCCCGTGGGTTGGATCTTCGGAAGCACGAGATTCACGAAGGCAGCGAAGTCCTTCTTCTCAATGTCTTTGATGAGGACGTATTGACCGTTCAGACGAATGGAGCTCATGGTGATCCTGCGGAAGTGGTGCGGCGCCGAAGTCTCATACGAATTTCCTTCGGGGGCGACGATGGTAACACGGCGATGCAACCCACAATCGGCGGCGCAACTCGTACTATCGCGCCCATGGCAACCGCCGAAACACCTGCGCACATCGGCATCATCATGGGTTCCCAATCCGATTGGGAGACGATGCAACACGCGTGCTCCACGCTCGAATCACTCGGTATTGCGTTTGAGTGCAGAGTGGTGAGCGCGCATCGCACGCCTGATTTGCTGTTTGAGTACGCGTCGACCGCGCGCGCGCGTGGACTCAAAGCGGTGATCGCTGGCGCTGGTGGCGCCGCTCATTTGCCTGGGATGACCGCATCGAAGACCGATCTGCCTGTACTTGGCGTGCCTGTTGAATCGAAATCGCTCAAAGGGATGGACTCGCTGCTCTCGATGGTGCAGATGCCTGCGGGAGTTCCTGTCGCGACATTTGCGATTGGACGCGCGGGCGCGGTGAACGCTGCGTTGTTTGCAGCGAGCATATTGTCGACAATTGACGCGAGTGTTGCTGCGCGGCTCGCGGCATTTCGCGCGAAGCAAACGGCGGATGTGCTGGCCAATCCAACGCCAGGTTCGAGCGCAACAGGTCCTCACGGCGGAGCGACGACTTCGTGAGTGCTGCGGCCGTGAAGCGAATTGGCGTGCTTGGCGGCGGTCAACTCGGGCAGATGCTCGGGCTCGCTGCGATGAAGCTTGAGATCGAGTGCGTGTTCTATGACCCGGCAACCGACGCGCCTGCGCGAGTCGCGGGTCGTCACATCGCTGCGGCGTGGAATGATCAAGTCGCGCTCGAACGCTTCGCCCGTGAAGTCGATGTCATCACATTCGAGTTTGAGAATGTGCCGAGCGAAACCCTTGCGTTTCTCGGGAAATTTCGCCCTGTCTGGCCGCGGGTGCGTTCGCTTGAACTTACATGCGATCGTATTCGTGAGAAAGAGTTTCTGCGCGCGAGTGGTGTGCCTGTACAACCGTTTGCGCCGATTTCAAACAACGCCGAGCTTGATCTTGCGCTTGCAGCGGTTGGTCCGCACGGCGTGCTCAAGACTCGTTCACTTGGTTATGACGGCAAAGGGCAACGCGTAGTGAAAGCCGCGCACGAACTCGCGCCGGCGTGGGAAGCGTTGCATTGCGCGCCTTGCATCTACGAGGCGTTCGTTCCCTTCGATCGCGAAGTGAGTGTGCTCGCAACGCGCGCGGCTGACGGCAGCGCGGTGGTGTATCCAGTGATTGAGAATCTGCACACGCACGGGATTCTCTTTCGTTCCATTGCGCCTGCGTTGATTTCGACTGAACTCGCGCAAGCAGCCGAGCACTACGCACGACGCGTGCTCGAGGCGCTCGATCATGTGGGCACGCTTGCGCTCGAGATGTTCGTCGCCGACAACACGCTCATCGCAAACGAAATCGCGCCGCGGGTACACAACTCAGGTCACTGGACGATTGACGGCGCACGCACGAGTCAGTTCGAGAATCACATCCGCGCCGTCGCGGGACTTCCACTCGCTGACGCGGGGATGAATGAGTTCGCGGCGATGGTGAACCTCGTAGGAGGGATTCCTGAAACTAGCGAAATCCTCGGAATTGAAGGCACTTTCGTGCATCTCTACGGCAAGGCTCCGCGCGCGGGGCGAAAGGTCGGTCATATCAATGTTGTTGCGCCGACACGCGCGACATTGCTAGAACGACTTGTCGAGGTCGAACGGATCGCGCGCCGCGTGAACCGTCTCGCGTGAACCGTCTCGTGTATACCGTCGTGCACACACCGTCGTGTAACCACGCACTCAACCGCACTCTGAAACTACTCCCTCATGATGAAATGCTTCGCCCTCTTCGCTTGTACTGCCTCACTCATTGTTGTCGCGTGCGCGCATACAACGCCGACTCTTGACGGCGAGCAAGATGACGCATTACTCACCGCGGCACCGTTCCTTGGCGAATGGACAAGCGATCTCAACGGCAGCACGCTCACGCTTGAACCAACGGGAATCTTTGGCGTGAATACTCCCGCGCGAAACAACAAGGCCGCGACGAGCACCGTCGGTCGTTGGGCGTTCGATGGCGCGCAACTCACGATGATGGATCTGACTGACAGCGGCGAGTGCGCGGATCTGCCTGGGATCTACAAGTCTGAGGTCGTGCGTGACACGGTGCGCTTCGAACTCGTGAACGACGAGTGCCTTGCGCGGCAAACACTGATGGCGTGGCCGTGGAAACGCAGCGCGGTTGTCAGCAAGACGAAGTAAGCGGTGTGATGACACCGCATCAAAGAAAAGCCCCGTGCAGTTTGCACGGGGCTTTGTGTTTCATGATTGTTCGCGCGCTTCTCAGCTCGCTTCAGCACGCGGATGCGCCTTGTCATAGTCGGCGCGCATCTTGCTTGTCGCAAGGTGTGTGTACACCTGCGTCGACGAAAGCGACTGATGCCCAAGCAACTCTTGCACTGCACGAAGGTCTGCGCCGTTACTAAGCAAATGCGTCGCAAAGCTGTGCCTGATCGTGTGGGGACTGATGTCTGGATCGAGTCCAACCTTCACCAGATACTTCGCCACCTTGCGGCGCACTGAGCGGCTGGAAAGACGCGAGCCGTGCTTATTCACGAAGAGCGCGGATTCCGGCGGTGAAGTGAGGCCCGCGGCGCGCAACTCGCCGTCAAGCATGTCGAGGTAGTGGCGCAGGCTCTTGAGTGCATGCGCACCCAGCGGCACAACGCGCTCGCGACGACCCTTCCCGCGAATGACGATGCACTCGTTCGACTCGTTGAGATCGCCACGATTGATCGCCACGACTTCGCTGACTCGGATGCCAGTGGAATAGAGCGTTTCAAGAATCGCGCGATCGCGCGCGCCAAGAAGATCGCTGTCGTCGGGAGCCGAGAGCAAGCGCTCAACTTCATCAACACTGATTGCCTTCGGCAACCGACGGGCTTGCTTCGGCGTGCGAATGAGTGTCATCGGGTTCGTGGTTGTAAACGTTCGCTTCTCAAGCCACTTGTGGAAACTGCGCAGCGTCGCAATCTTGCGCGCCATGGTGGCGGGCGAGTAGTTTTGCTCAGCAAGCTTCACAAGGAAACCGCGGATGCGTTCAACATCGCACAGCAGAATCAGAGCGGTCGCTGAAGTGGGAATCGACTTCTTTGCGATCGATGCGTCGAGCGCCGACTGCTCTACCTTCATGTCGATATGAGTCTTGAGTTCACTCTCGAGGTAATCCATGAATTGACGCAGATCAAGCCCGTAACACCGCGAGGTGTAGGGACTGAAAGCGCGCTCATCAATCAAGTAGGACAGGAAGCGGTCTACGATGGGAAGGTTTTCATTCATTACTGGTGCCTCAATCTGGCGTTCCGGACGCCGCTGCTTTCACTGATTTGGCTTCATGCTTGTTGTGTATGTCGTGCGGTCAATGAAGCCCGCCTCATCTTTCCGGACACTCTCTGAGTAAATACCTGCTGAAGCTCTAGCGCTTTGGATATCGGCGCAATCGCACCAATAGTTCAAGTGTTTTTCGAGTACCTCAAGGATTCGTATCCTGAGGCAATTTCTCCGCAGGCCGTTCCGCTCGACCCGCGGGGAGAGCGACGCCAAGGCGAGCTGCCTCCTGTTCGAGCAAATCGCGGGTGAGCATGAAGGCGCCAAAGCGACTGAAAAGGTCAATCCGGACCTCGTAGGCGCGGGCGCCCATGCCACTGTCGGGGTTGGCGCGACCGCTGGCGTAGCGTTCAAGGTCGGCGAGCGTCTCTTGGTTGCGGCCATCAAAGATCCGCGAAGCTTGGGAAATTTCGGCGCGGGTTCCCGCACCGCCCGCCCCCGTCGATTCGGCCGTAGGCATCGTCAATTCGCTCAAGTCGAGTGGCCGATTTTGCGCGCCGCCGCCCGCGCTGACGACCTCAATCGCCGCGCCGAAACGCAGCGGCTTGTAGGGATCCCAGTCGGTGACCGTACCGAGGACGAGGCCGTCGGCTTGCAGCGTGCGCATCAGTGTGTAGGCCTGCTGAAGGTCGCGCACTGAAGTTAAGCCGAGCGATCGCATCGCGGCGAGCGTTCGGTTCAGCGGGAGGCATCGCAGACCGTCAACCCCTTCAATTTCGCCGACAAAGCGGTCGGCAACGGCCATCCCGTCGACTTGCGAGACGCCAGATTCGTTCGCAAACGGCACCACCGCCCACACCCGCTCGGTCTCGTAAGGAGCCTTCAAGACGACAGGCATCGTCAAAGGTTTCACGCAACCGCCGAGAGGCAGCGCGCCAAGAAAGGACAGGCAAGCCAAAGAGATCAATCGGGGAATGTGAAGTGTGAACCAGCCCATAGTTGGGATATCGGCCGCAACCGGCATGCCAGTACAGTCAACAGTGTTTCGCCAAGGCAGGACATCGCCAATGCAGGACAGGCAAGCCAAGACCAAAGACAAGGCATT
>QWPU01000182.1 GCA_003671065.1 Planctomycetota bacterium
AAGATCCGATCGAAGCGCTCAGACACGACTAGGCGTGGCGTAGGTTGAGCGGCCGCAGCTGCGGCTGCGGCCTTTGGAGTCGTTACAGATGTCTGCGGCTGCGGCCTTTGGAGTCGCTAGAGATGTCTGCGAGTTTGGCGAGTTCCCCAACAAATCAGTGCGATACCGCAGAGCTCCATGGAGTCTCGCATCGGGATCGGACCCGCGCGCATCAGCGCGTCGACATCGTGATGTGAAGTTGCGCGCATCGCGATGTAGGTGCTGATCACGAAGAAGCCTCCGAGCGCAAACGCGACCTTTCGCCAGTGTGTTCGCAACGGAAACATCATCCAACATGAAAGCGCGAGCACGATGAGCAGCGCCGCTCCAAGCACCGCAAACTGCACGGGCTTGCGCGACTTGTACCAGCCTTGCTCACGCGCGAGTGCGCGCGCCATTTGCGTAAAGATTTTCTGTAAATCGAGTTGTTTGTTGAGCGAGAGCAGCAGCAAGACGAACGCGCATGCGAGCCAGAAGCGAGTCAGTCCTGCAGCGCGAGTGGTATTCGCTTGTGCACCAGCAGTAAGGCAGCGCCACGACGCATACGCGTAGGCGGCGCACACTGTCCAACCGATGATCGTCGGATCACCAATGCCAAGGGTCCACTCCGCTCGCGCAAGCAACAGCATCATCCGCTCATACCTGCGCCATCAAAGGTTCGAGTTGCTTTCCCTTGAACTCAATGGGCACTTCCACCGAGAAAACAGCACCAAAACCTTCGACCGACGAAAGCGCTACCTGCGCACCGAGACGCTCAGCAAGCTCGCGACAGATCGCAAGGCCAAGCCCTGTTCCCGAATGCGCGCGCGTGTGACTGGCATCCACCTGACGAAACTTCTCGAAGATCGTGTCCTGCATATCAAGCGCAACACCTGGACCTTGATCGCACACAGTCACCAACACGCATGCGATTCCCGCAGCATTGCTCGTGCGCTCAGCGGTAACAGTGACCTGCGTGCCCTCAGGCGAAAACTTGATCGCATTTGAAACAAAGTTGTAGAGGATCTGCTGCAACTTTCCAGGATCGCTCTCAACGCTCGGAAGTTCCGCGCTGGCATCAATGACGATCGAGATCTTCTTCTGCAACGACTGCGGTCGCATGATCGCGGCGAGACCTTCGATGATGTCCTTCACATTCGCGCGGCCAATCGTCACTTCCAATCGCCCCGCTTCGATCTTCGCCATCTGCAGCAGTTCGTTGATCATCTCAAGCAGACTGCGACCTGAGTGCAAGATGTTGTTGATGTAGCGCACGCGCTTGGGATCCGCCGCAGGATCAATCCGCGCGATTTCCTCGAGCAACTCAGCGAAACCGATGATCGAATTGAGCGGCGTGCGAAGCTCATGCGAGACATTCGCAAGAAACTCGCTCTTGAGTTGGTTCGATTCATAGAGGCCAACATTGGTCTCTGCGAGTTCACCGATCTTGAGATCAAGACTTTCGTTGGCGCGGCGCAGTTGCGCTTGTCCCTCTTCAAGACGATCAAGCATGCCGTCAAACGCGCGAGAGAGTCGCTCGAAATCATCGCCCGTCGTCAACTTCGTGCGCGCACTTGCGCTGCCTTGTTCGATGCGCTCAGCCACAGCAGTGAGCGAACGCACAGGGCTGAAGATCACGCGCTTGAGAATCAAATGAAAGACCAACATCGCGAGCGCGCCTGCGGCAAGCCACGACACGACGAGGTAGACGCGATTCTGAAGAATCTGCGCTTCGGCAAAGACGCTCGTGCGATCAATGAGCAGAATTGCGGCCAGCGCATCGTCGGCACGCACGCCCGCGCCGCGCGGCGTCCAATCGATGTACTTCCGATCGGCAATCACCCGCCACTCGCGCTCGCGAATGGCTCGCGCGTAGCGATAACGAATGGCATCACCCGCGTCTTCGCGTTCGAATTGCTCGACGGCTGTCGCAGTCTCTTCAAACGCAGCAAGGCTCGCCTTCAAGAAGCCTTCATCAGGGCCATCAAGATCGAAGAGGATCTCGTCCACGCGAATCACGCGCATCGGAATCGGGCTGCCTTCGCTGCGACCGATGGAAAATCCGCTTTCAAACCAGGTGTCCGCAAGTTGACGCGAGACCTCCAGTTGGCTGGCCGTCACGATTGAGCTCGTGCGAATCCACGGCACCGAAAGCGCCGCCCCGAGCAACGCGAAGACCGCGGCTCCAAACAGAATCTGACACTTGTTTGCAAGTGAGATACCCTGTGCCATGCGCGCGATTCTACCGCGCGTCTCTAGCAACGAACCCCCGCTCACACACGAGCGACGTGCGAGGATTTCAGCGTGTTTCGACCAGGTACCGACGAAGTCAATGTGCAGTATGAAGATGTGTTGTGCAATTTCTGCCATCAGCCGTGGGATCCCGATGATCCATCGCGTCCGTTGATCGAAGGCCATCACGGCAGCCATCTCTGTGGCGAGTGCCTATCGCTTGCGTATCAAGCGATCGTGCATGAAGGCCAGAATCTGCGCGTCGAAGGATTGCCCTGCTCAATGTGCCTTGAACAACGCGACGACGAGTGCTGGCGCAGCGCGGAGTTTCCTGATGTGTGTCTCTGCCGCCGCTGCATCAAACAAGGCGCGACCGCGCTTGAGAAGGACAAGGAATACACATGGAAGCGGCCGGTTTCAGCAAACGCGCCTGCGAGTGCACCTGCGATCGATCACGATGAAGAGTCCGATGACGATTCCGATTCCTGCAGCGTGTAAGTGAAGCGCGAACGCTGATCTTTGCGGGGACTGAGTCAGGAGCGCTACTCGATCACGCGCACGCGGGGCTTGAAACTCTCGAAGACATCTTGCTTCTCAGCGCTTCACTAGCGTCATCGCGTGAAACGGTCGACCTTCGCGGCGGAACTTGCGCTCGAAGTTGGTGCCGACGACTTCACCATCGCCTGCACTCGCTGGGCGTTCGAAGTCGCGACGCGCGAAGATGTCGCAAGCGCGTTCGGCATGTTCAACATCCCATGACCAGAGATCATCGTGATCAGTGACGATGCGGAGTTCGCCGAGTGGAGCAAGGACACGATGGAACTCGCGCAGCGTGTGATCTTGCACGACGCGTCGCTTGTGATGACGCGTCTTCGGCCACGGATCGCTGAAGTAGAGATGAATGACGCTGGCGATTGCGTCGGGAACGCGACCGCGTAAAAACTCCGTCGCGTCGCCGTGGAGGAGTTTCACATTCGGGATTTCCTTGCGACGCACACGATCAGCTGCGTACGCCCAGAATTCGCCAGCCCATTCGATGCCGAGGAAATTAGTTTCGGGCTCGAGTTCCGATTGCTGCAGGAGAAATGTGCCTTTGCCTGAGCCGATTTCGATTTCGAATCGGCGCGAAGGATCGGCAAACCACGAGCGCGGATCGAAGCCGAGTTGCGTGCGAGCCAGCGCAAGAGTCGGTGCATCAGGCAGCGCGGGCAGCGAACTCATTTGAATGCCCGCGTCACCAGGAACGAGTTCACGACCGTGACCGAGACCGAAACTCATCGCGTGCCTTTTCTTGTTGCGGGAACTGGGAGGTAGAGGCGCTTGGGTAACTCGTCGTCGGTGACCGTGGCTGCGCGTGTTGATTCGATCGTGCGTTGGACAGGCGCGCGCGAAACGGTGTCGACCACCCACGCCACCATTTCGGCAAGCGCGGTCGGATCAAAGGTCGTTTCAATCACTGCGTACTCTTCGACGCCGCCAGTGGTCGCGGGTTGGAAGAGATGGTTGAGTCCTTCGTAGCGACGCGTGACGATCGGTGCGTGCGTGATCGCGGTGATCTCGTCGATGATGCCGAGGTTTGTCGCGGCATCGACTTGCACATCTTTTGTTCCACACATCGCGAGCGTCGGAACATCAAGACGCATGAGCACGGGGCGCGGATCGAAGCGAATGAACTCTGCCATCCACGGGTGGAGAATTTGCTCCATTGCGCCGTCAACCGTTGACTTCATCGCCGCGTCGTCTGGCAGTGGTTGACCGCTGATTTTGATTTGCTCGCGCACGAGGGCATCGATGAGTACGCGCACTTCATCTTTGGGGCGACGCTCGATGATGGCTTTCATGGCCGCCGCATGCGCGACGATTGCAGCTGCGCTTGCTTCGCTTGAGATTCCTGCAGCGTCGTAGAGTTGCTTCGTTTGATGCGTCAAGAGCGCGCCGCCTTGTTCGGCTGGAGGCGCGAGCAACACAGTGAATGCCAGCGGATTCACGGGCGAAACCGCGGTGTTTTGCCAGAGCGCGACGATGGGCGCGATCGCGCCACCCTCACTGTGACCGAGCATTCCGACGCGCGTGGCATCGATGCCGTCTTGCAACTTCAACCACTCGCTCACGATATCTGCGTCGCTCGCAAGATCGATCGTGGTGGCCTTGTTGAAATCTCCAGTCGAACTTGCAACGCCGCGATCGTCGTAGCGAAGCACCGCGATGCCTGCGCGGACGAGCGCATCCGCGATCACCGCAAACGGTCGATGTCCGACAAGCGCTTCATCGCGATCCTGCGGACCTGAGCCTGTCACGAGCACGACCGCTGGAAACTTTCCGTCGCGCGCAAGCGTGGTGACGCTTGGTGTTGAGAGCGTTCCGACGAGCATGTGACCCGCGGGATGCGTGATCTTCACTTCGCGTTCGCTGTATGGAAATGGTGGAACTGGATCTTGCGGTCGACGCGTGTCGCCGAGCTTTGCGCCGAGTACTTCATCGAAGCGAATCGGCCCAACGAAACCGCCTTGCGCGAATGTGCCTTCGAGTGATGTCATCGCAGCGTCTGTTGTGAGCGTGATCGTCGCGCGCGCGCCGACTTCAACGAAGAGCGTGAAACCCGTGTCGGTTCGCGTGACCGTGACGCCGAAGTTTCGCAGCCCTTGCGCAGGAATATCCATCGCGCCGCACCAACCGAAGCGACCTTCGCCGAGCGCGATCTGCATGGGAATCTTTTGTCCCGCAACTTCGAGTATCGCGCTGTACACGCGCGCCGCGTCTAGTGCTGTGACGAGATCAACGCGCTTCATCGACCAACGCGCGAGCGGCGGCATGAACGCGCCATCTGCGCCGACAAACGCAAACGAGCCCGTCATGGTGGTGAGGCCTTCGTCGAGCGAACCCTCGAAGCGCGCTTTGCGATTCGCGGAATTCAGCGTGAAGGCGAGCGTGCGTCCAGCAGAGACGACATCGTCAGCAAGCTTGGCAAGCGCGCCGGCGCGAACGACGGTGATCGCAATGATCGGATGAGTGTCGCCGCGCGTGACAGTGATCGAGACGGGCATCTCAGGCGCGGCGGTGGTGGTGGCTGCAGCGGGAGCTGGCGAAATCGCGACACCGATCCACGCGCCGTACCACGCTTCATCGAGAGGAGCCAGTTCAGGCGGCGCGGTGGTGATTGGCGCCGTGGCATCTTGCGCGAATGTCAGCGCGGATGAGCGCACGATGAAGGCGGACAACAGCGTGAACATGAGCGCGGCGAGAAGCGCAGGCGCACAACGATGATTCATCATGAGAGGATCCTTCAGGGATTCATACGAGAATCGCCGCGCGGACAAGAATCAGGCTTCAGCGTCTTTTTTCGCAGTGCGAGCAGTACGCGCTGGCGGAAGTTCGCCTTCAGCACGACGCCAATCAACGCGCTTGCCATCGGCGTGGAGCAATTCGAGGTCGTAGTAGAGTCGTTGGTCAGGCTCAAAGAGGTGACCGACGATTTCAACAAAGTCGACGACGATCCAAGTGGAGCTGTCGTCGGCATTCGTGCGATACGGATGTTGACCTCTCGCCTTGCCGAGGTCTTCCACCTCTTGCGCAACCGATCGCATCTGCCGCTGGCTTGTGCCAGAACCGATGACGACATAGTCACACACTTGGCTACGGCCACGCACATCAAGCACGATCACATCGCTGCAATTGCTATCAGCAATGGTGCGAGCGATGTCGATCGCGAACTGGCGCGTCGTTTCTGGATCAGCGGTGCTGCGTGAACGCATAGGTGCTACAAGCGCAATCTGCGAGGGGCTCAGAAGCCGCCGCCGCCGCCGCCGCCGCCGCTACGAGGACCGCGAGGACCCTTCGCATCTTTCTTGTCTTTGAGAGCACCCTTCGCAAGGGCGCCGCCTTGACGGTCGGAGCCTGGACGCACTGGACGCGCTTCATGACGCTTCGCGTCGCGACGCTTGCGCTCAGAAGGCTTCTCGTAGTTCATCTTGCGCTTGACATCTTTGGTCAAGCCTTCCTTCTCGCAGAGCTTCTTGAAGCGACGGAGCATCTGCTCGACTGATTCACCACTACGGGCCTTGATACGGATTGACATTGAAAATCGTGTCCTTTTGGGGTTCAACTGCTGAGTCGCCTATTCGACACGAAATCGACGCAAGGGTCAAGGCGGTTAAGTGCCTCAACCCGAGAAACCCACGAATCCTCTGACCCGGACAAAGGACAGGCCCCAACAAAGGACAGGCACTCGAAGTAGCCAACAGAAAGGCGCGGATCAGCGGTCCTGCATCTTCCCCAACGGAAAGGCTTGGATCAGCGGTTCTGCGTCTTCC
>QWPU01000183.1 GCA_003671065.1 Planctomycetota bacterium
ACAGCACGATTGAAAGCGCAGCGAGGACGCGGACGGTCTTGAGAATCATGGGGGAAAGCGTACCGAGGACTTCTGCGCTTCGATTAGTGGGTCTTTTCTCACACCGCGCCGCGAAGTGTCCGATGGATGTGCACTTCACATCTCATTTTTCCGAACCGCGCGAGAGTTTCAATCGTTCGGTGCGTCCCTCATCCCGCTCTTCTCGACTTCCCTCGTCTTTCTCTCATGTGCGGCATCATCGGTTACTCAGGTCGCTTCGACCACGGCGCACTCCTCTGCGGAATGCAATCGCTCGCTCATCGCGGACCTGATGACAGTGGTTCATTTTTCGATGACGCTGCCGCCGTTGGTCTCGCGCACACGCGCCTTTCCATCATTGACCTTTCGCCACTGGGGCATCAGCCGATGTCGGTGCTTGATGGCGCGGTTCAACTCGTTTTCAACGGCGAGATTTACAACTATCGCGAGTTGCGCAAAGAACTTGAAGCGAAGGGTCATGTGTTTCGCGGTCACAGCGATACCGAAGTGATTCTGCATCTCTACCTCGAGGAAGGCGAGCAGATGCTCTCGCGTCTCAACGGGATCTTCACGGTCGCGTTCTTCGATCGACGCAACGGCAGCATGCTCATCGCGCGCGATGCGCTGGGCGTGAAACCGCTTTATTACACGACGAATTTGCGCGGTCTTGCCTTTGCAAGCGAGATCAAAGCGCTGCTCGATCTCGCGCCTGAAGCGCGTGCGCTCGATCCAGTTTCGATTCATCGCTATCTCACCTACTTGTGGTGCCCTGGTGAAGGTACGCCGCTGAAGGATGTGCGCAAGGTGCTTCCTGGTGAAGCGATGATCGTGCGCAACGGGACGATCGAGCGACGATGGATATGGTACGAATTGCCAGCATTTCGCGGGATTTCTGCTGATTTGAGTGAGCACGATGCGGTGAAGGGAACCGAAGCGAGCGTGCGCAAAGCGGTCGAGCGTCAGATGGTTGCCGATGTTCCCGTCGGCGCATTTCTCTCGGGCGGACTCGATTCAAGCGCAGTCGTCGCCTTCGCGCGCGAGATCAATCCGCAGTTGCAGTGCTTCACGATTCTGCAGCGTGGTGGTGCTGAGCCAGGTGTCGTTGATGATCTTCCCTATGCGCGGCGCGTTGCGAAACATCTCAATGTGCCGCTTGAAGCTGTCGAGATTGATTCGAGTCGCATGGCAGGCGACATCGAGCGCATGATCTGGCAACTCGATGAACCGCTTGCTGATCCTGCGCCGCTCAATGTGCTCTACATCTGCGAACTTGCCCGAAAACAAGGCGCGAAAGTGCTGCTTTCGGGCGCGGGTGGTGATGATCTCTTCACGGGATATCGCCGTCATCGCGCAGTGGAATTGCAGCGCTATTGGGATTGGATGCCACGCGGGCTTCGCGGAATGATCGAGCGTGGGGCATCGAAGCTCGATCAGCGGCGCTCACTCGGTCGGCAACTTGCGAAGTTCACCAACGGCGCTGGCCTTGATGGTGACGCGCGCATCGCCAACTACTTCGCGTGGTCGAGGGAATCGGATCTGCGTGCGCTTTACTCCGATTCAATGCTTCGCGATCTCGGCGCGCACACTGCAATCGAACCCATGCTCGATTTCATGCGACCGCTGCCCCGAAGCGTTCCGCCACTCGAACGCATGCTCGCGCTTGAACAGCGCTTCTTTCTTTCAGATCACAATCTGCCCTACACCGACAAGATGTCGATGGCTGTTGGGGTTGAAGTCCGCGTGCCGCTGCTTGATCTCGAACTCGTCGAGTTTGCCGCGCGCATCCCGACGCATGTGAAGCAGAAGGGCAGCGTCGGCAAGTGGGTCTTCAAGAAGGCGATGGAGCCGTACTTGCCGCACGATGTGATCTATCGCCCGAAGTCGGGCTTTGGCGCGCCGTTGCGCACATGGATGCGGCATGAATTGCGCCCTCTGCTGAATGACCTGCTCAGCGCAGACAGTCTTCGTCGTCGCGGCTTGTTCAAACCAGAAGCAGTCGCGAGTCTGATCGACGCAAATCAAAGTGGTCGTGTCGACGCGAGTTACACGCTTCTTTCCCTGCTTTCCATCGAGATTTGGTGTCGTCGGTTCATTGACGCGCGCGGTGCCACGAAGGTCGGATAAGTCGTGTTCGCGCTTCTGACACAGATTGCATCGAGATCAAGCACTTTCAGAATGGACGGCAACGGCGAGTGCCGATAGAAGCACTCCCACACGCGCGCGCGAGGCGTGTGGAGCGGAAAGAGTTGTCATCAGGAAACCCACTTTGAAGCAGATTCTCCAGTCCCTCAAGAACGGTTCGACCGAAGTCGCAGAAGTTCCATGCCCCGCGGTCAAGCGCGGTCATCTGTTGGTGCGTTCATCGCGCACGCTGGTGTCGGTTGGAACAGAGCGCATGCTCGTAGAGTTTGGCAAAGCGGGATGGATCGAGAAGGCGCGCCAGCAACCTGACAAAGTGCGCATGGTGCTCGACAAGATCAAGACCGATGGTCTCATGCCAACGCTTGAAGCTGTTTTCAACAAACTCGATCAACCGCTGCCACTGGGATACTGCAATGTCGGAAGCGTGATGGAAGTTGGAAGCGGTCTCGTTGGCTACGCGGCGGGCGATCGCATCGTGAGCAACGGCAAGCATGCGGAAGCAGTGTGCGTGCCTGTGAATCTGACAGCGCGCGTGCCCGATAGCGTGAGTGATGAAGAAGCGGCGTTCACGGTGCTTGGTGCGATTGCGTTGCAAGGCATTCGACTGGTGAATCCGACGCTCGGTGAAACGGTTGTCGTCACAGGTCTTGGACTCATTGGTCTTGTGACTGTGCAGTTGTTGCGTGCGCATGGTTGTCGAGTGTTGGGTTTGGATTTCGATGCGGACAAACTCGCGCTCGCTAAACAGTTCGGCGCGGAAGTTGTGAATCTCTCTGCGGGGCAAGATCCTGTCGCTGCGGCGCATGCGTTTTCGCGTGGGCGCGGTGTGGATGCAGTGATCATTACCGCGGCAACCAAGAGCAATGAACCGATGCATCAGGCCGCATTGATGAGCCGCAAGCGCGGACGCATCGTGCTGGTTGGCGTCACGGGGCTTGAACTCTCGCGTGCCGATTTCTTTGAGAAAGAGCTTACTTTTCAGGTGTCGTGCTCGTATGGACCAGGTCGCTACGACCCGAGTTACGAAGATCGCGGCAACGATTATCCAGTGGGATTTGTGCGCTGGACCGAGCAACGAAACTTCGAAGCCGTGCTCGACATGATGAGCGATGGACGGTTAGATGTGAAGCCGCTGATTTCGCACCGCTTCGAAATTGACAACGCGCTTGCTGCCTATGAACTCGTTGGTGGTGCGGCGCCGTCGCTTGGCATTCTGCTTGAGTATCCAGCGATCAACGCGAAGTCGGACGCGCAAGTTCGCGCCCAGACAGTTGTGTTGCCACGGACCAACGCTGCAACTCCAACACGCGCGGCCGCGTCGATTGGATTCATCGGTTCGGGCAGCTATGCGACGGGTGTGCTTATCCCTGCGTTCAAAGCGGCTGGCGCGCGACTGAAGACTGTTGCGTCAAGTGGCGGCGTGAGCGGCGTGCATGCGGGGCGCAAGTTTGGATTCGAATCAACCACCACTGATACTGACGGAGTCTTTGCTGATCGCGATGTGAACTCGATCATCATCTCGACGCGGCACGACTCACACGCTTCGCTCGTCTGCGCAGCAATTCGCGCGAAGAAACATGCCTTCGTCGAGAAGCCCATTGCGCTCACGCTTGATGAGTTGCGCGCGATCGAATTAGCGCGGGATGAGGCGATTTCGCAGGGATTCACGCCAATCGTGATGGTCGGCTTCAATCGCCGCTTCGCGCCGCAAGTTGTGAAGATGAAGTCGCTCATGAATGGTGCGCGCGGACCGAAGGCGTTCGTCATGACCGCGAACGCAGGCGCGATTCCCGCAGAACATTGGACGCAAGATCGTGATGTCGGCGGTGGTCGCATCGTCGGCGAAGCATGTCACTTCATTGATCTCATTCGATACCTCGCGGGTGAACCGATTGTTGCCATGCGCGCGAACGCGATGGAGTCCGCATCGGGCGACAGCGTGACCATCGAGATGAACTTCGCGGATGGTTCGATCGGCACCGTGCATTACTTCTCCAACGGCAGCAAAGCGTTTCCGAAAGAGCGTCTTGAAGTCTTCGCCCAAGGTCGCGTATTGCAACTCGACAACTTCCGCAAGCTCACAGGTTTCGGATGGCCAAAGTTTTCGAAGATGAACCTGTGGTCGCAAGACAAAGGACAGAAACCGTGCGCAGCTGCATTCGTGAACGCGGTGGCGGCGGGGGGCGCGTCGCCGATTCCATTCGATGAACTTATCGAAGTTGCAAAGGCCACCATCGAAGCCGCAGACCTCGCGAGGGTAAAGCAATGAGCCGATTTCTCGTTGACATCATCGCGGGCGCACGGCCGAACTTCATGAAGATCGCGCCGATCATTCACGCCATCAAAGCGCGTGAAGAACACGGCGGAACGCTGCGATATCGCCTTGTGCATACAGGTCAGCACTACGACGAAAAGATGTCAGGCGACTTCTTTCGCCAGCTCGGTATTCCTGCGCCTGATGTGAATCTTGAAGTTGGTTCGGGCACACAAGCCGAGCAAACGGGCACCATCATGACGCGCTACGAAAAGTTGCTCATGGAAGAGAAGCCAGCGGTGACGCTCGTGGTTGGTGATGTCACCTCAACGATGGCGTGTTCGATTGCTGCGCAGAAGATGTGCGTGAAGGTCGCGCATGTTGAAGCAGGTATTCGTTCGCTTGATTGGACGATGCCCGAAGAAATCAATCGCATGGTGACGGACGCGATCACGAACTACTTCTTCACGACGAGCGAACACGCGAATCGCAATCTCAAGAATGCTGGCGTCGGCGACGATCGCATCTTCTTCGTGGGCAACACGATGATCGACACGCTTCTCGCCAACATGTCGCGACTCACCAAGCCGCTGTTCTTCGATGAACTCGGATTGAAGCCGCAGTCGTACTTTGTGATGACGATGCATCGACCTGCGAATGTTGATTCAGGCAGCACCTTCACCAAGTTGCTTGAAGCGATTCTCACAGGAACGCGCGGAGAACCAGTGGTTTTCCCCGTGCATCCGCGTACCGCCAAGACCATGCGCGAGTTCGGCACGCTTCCTTCGAGTCTCAAACTTGTTGATCCGCAGCCGTATCTTGAGTTCAACTATCTCGTGAAGCACGCGAAGGCGGTCATCACCGATTCGGGCGGCATCACCGAAGAAACCACCGTCATGGGTGTTCCCTGCATGACGCTGCGCGACAACACCGAGCGCCCTGAAACTGTTGCCATCGGAACAAACGAATTGCTCGGCACCAATCCTGCCGCGCTCAAGCCCGCGCTTGATCGACTCTTCAAAGGTGGTTGGAAGAAGGGTTCGATTCCTCAGTTGTGGGATGGCCGCACGAGCGAGCGCATCGTCGCGGCACTTGAAACTGTGCTCGCTGCGAACGCGAGTCACTGATGCAATCACTCACCAGCGCCCTCAGGCTCTGGCACACGGTCAGGCACTTGAAGTTCGTGCAGATCGTTGGACGCGTACGCTTTCGTTTGAGTCGGCCAACACCTGATCTGCGCGCGGCTCCTGCGTTGCGTTCGTTTCTCGGCATCTGGTGCGAACCTGCCCATCGCCGACAAAGCCTATTTTCCCCGACGAAATTCAACTTTCTCAACGACGAGCGCGATCTCAGCCAGCATGGCTTCGACGATGAATCGTTGCCAAAGCTCTGGCGCTACAACCTTCATTACTTCGACGATCTCACCGCCCAACACGCGCGTGAACGCAGTGAGTGGCATCGCGGATTCATCGAGCAATGGATCAATGAGAATTCGCCCGCGCGCGGAACTGGTTGGGAGCCGTATCCAACATCGCTGCGCATCGTGAATTGGATCAAGTGGATTCGCGCGGGCAATGAGCCGAGCGAGCGCATGCTCAACAGTCTCGCTGTGCAAACGCGTTGGCTTGCGAAGCGACTCGAGTGGCACTTGCTTGGTAATCATCTGTTCATCAACGCCAAGGCATTGCTCTTCGCAGGTCTCTTCTTCGATGGTGATGAAGCACGCGCGTGGTGCGCAACGGCGCAGCGCATTCTTCGCGTGCAGATCCCCGAACAGATTCTCGCGGATGGCGGTCAATTCGAGCGGAGTCCGATGTATCACGCGCTTGCGCTTGAGGACATGCTTGACCTCACGAACATCATGCGCGCGTATCCGAGCGTGATCGATGCGTCGTATGCCGCAACCGTCGCTGCACGCGTCGATGGCATGCGTCGCTTTCTTGCCGCGATGTGTCATCCTGATGGCGAAGTTTCTTTCTTCAACGATTCTGCGATCGGCGTCGCGCCGCCACCAACTGATCTCGATGCCTACGCGCAGCGTCTTGGATTTCCCGCGCGCGCCTTGCTCGAAGACGGTGTCATCCATTTCGCTGAGTCGGGCTACATCCGAGTGCAGCACGGATCGATGATCGCCATCCTCGA
>QWPU01000184.1 GCA_003671065.1 Planctomycetota bacterium
GATCACGCCGCCCGCGGTTTGCTGACCGACGAGCGTGCCGCGACCAAGCGTCTTGAACGCATGCGAAATGATTTCTGCGTTAGAGAAACTTTTCTCGTTGCACAGCATCGACATCGGCATGGTGTAACGCTGGATGAAGAGTCGATCTTGCGGGTAACTGTTGGTGAGCGAACGATCGCCTTCACGCGGAATCGCGTAGGCGTGGCGGCGCACATCGATCGACGAGAGCAAGAGATCGGCAGTCGATCCACCGCCGTTGTTGCGCACATCAACGATGAGTCCGTCGCGGCCGTTGGCTGCGGCGTAGAGATCGCGCTCGAAGCGATCGAGTGATGCTTGATCCATGCCTTGAATGTGGATGTAGCCGATGCGACCGTCAGAGAGCGTGTTCACTTTCGCTGCATTTGCAAGCGTTTCAGCCTTGTAGCGAAGTGAGCGCTCTTCAGACGACGCCATCGGAACGAGCATGGTCGATCGGTCGATCGGCTTCGCATCGGCGCCCTTTGCCGTCCGCGTAAATCCAACGAACACTTCTTGTCCGATCTTCGCCGCGAGCATCACCTCCAACGGCTTCGTCGCGTCGACCTTCTCGAAGTCGATCGTGGTAATCACATCACCTACTTCAAGCGCAGGGTTCGCAAGTGCCGCTGGCGAGTTTGGCAACACCGCTGTGATGATGCGTCCACCTTCAGTCGCGTTCGTCGTAACACCAAGCCGACCTTGCGCGCGACGCGATGGCGAAGCGCCAGGAGCACCGCCGCCACCATTTGGATCACTACTACGCACGCCGAGGTGCGATGCATCGAGATGACCGATGAACATATTCGCAATGAAATCAAACTCGTCGGCAGTTACCGCGCGCGACGCAAGATCGCGATAGCGCTCAGTCAACGCGGCCCAGTCGAGACCTTTCACCATAGGATCAACATAAAACTTCGTGCCAAGAATCCGCGACACTTCGCCGAGTTTCTGCGCGTTGCGCTCAGAGAGCCCAACCTCACTCGTCGCGGAGATGTCGAAAGACTTCGCTTCACCAGTGAGCGAAATGGTTTGCGCTGTGCCCGCCATCAGCGCCACCACGCGATCGCCTGCGAAATTCAGACCGACCATCGTCGCCGCGCCTGTGACTTTCTTCTGCTCTGTGCCGTCGTACTTCACGCTGAAGAGCGCGCGTTCTTTGCCTTCAGAACCCGAGAAAATCAGACGATCGCCTGTTGGCACAAGTTCAAGCGAAGTTTCATTACCTGCAAGCGTGGTCACTCGACGAACGCGCAGATACGCGTCGTCAAGTTCGAGTCCTTCAAATGGATTCTTGATGACAACACTTTTGACGGGCTCGACTACTGCGACCGCGGCTGGTTCGATGACGACTTGTTCAACCGCAACTTGCGGAACGATGTTTGGTGCGACTTCCACTTTCACTTCGACCGACACAACTGCTGGCGCGACAACTGCCGCAAGCACCGCCGCCTTCGGTTCAATCGGCTTGCGCTTCTTCACTGCTTCCGCTGCATCCTTGAAATATTGCTCCAGATCACGCGCGGAGTAGCCTTCAAGATCGCGATCCAACATCACGATCCACGCATCAAACTCTTCATTGGTGCGCTCGGAGAGAAACGCGAGGATCTTGTTGTCCGCTGAAAACCGTGGGTTTCCATCGTTGTCAGGATGACGCGTGACATTCACAGCTGGTTGCGAACCATCGGCCGCGAGCACCCACACATCTTTGTTGAAGTCCTGATCGCTCTCAGCAAGCGCGATGAGAGTTCCATCGGGCGAGAACACGACTTCGGTCTCATCGTCCCATCCAGGATGAATCACTTTCACCTCACCGCTTGCAAGATCAAGTCGTGCGAGGTCTGCGAGATTGCGCATGAAGAGCAAGCACGATCCATCGGGAGAAGCAACGGGGCGACGATCATTGTCAGGTCCACTCGTGAGCGGCTTCACATCAATTTGCAGCGCATCAGACCAGCGCGCGGGATCGAGTTTTGGATCCTTCTTCTTCTCGTCTTTCTTGTCGTCCTTCTTCGCATCTTTCTTCTCGTCTTGAGTCGCGTCCGCGGCTGGCGCGTCTGCTTCCTTCTGTTTCGTCACTGCTTCTACGGGAGCGAGTGGAGTTGCGGGAGTTGCTGGAATCACCGCAGGAATAGGCTCAGGCTTACTCGCAGCGCGCGCTTCGGTGCGAGTCTGCGTCACCGTCGCTGCATACAGCGAATCGCCACCATCACGATCACTCGCAAAGTACAGCGTCATGCCATCCGCGCTCCAACAGAGATCGCGTTCGCGCGCTTCGCCTTCACTCACGCGGCGCGTCGGCGACTTGTCTTCAGTCGCGCGTACGAACACATCACCATCCGCAACCATCGCCATCGTCTTGCCATCAGGCGAGAGCGCGGTCTCACTGATCCCGCGGCCGACTTGCTTAAACTCGCGGTCTGCAAAGCTGTCGTCGGCGGCCGTAATAGTGATCTTCTCAGGCTTCGCGCCTTGCTTGCTCAAGTCAAGTCGATAGAGATCGCCAAGCACCGCAAACACCGCAAGGTTTCCATCAGCACTCACGGCGAGTCCATGAATGTCTTCGTTCGTAAACTCAGTGAGCCGCGCGCCTGAATCAAAACCGCCGCCTACTTGCGAGCGAAAGAGATTGAGCGAGCCTGTGCCTCGATCCGAGATCGACACAAACTCATCCGCATTAATAAAGCGCGGCAGACCATCATTGCCGTCGTACTTCGTGAGTTGCGTGAAGGCTTTCGACGCCGTGTCGTAGAGCCAAACATTGTGATTGTCGGGACCGTTGTAGCCACGACGAGCCCACGGCGAACCTCCGCGCTCAAACAACACACGCGTTCCATCGGGCGACGCAACCGCTGCGGCGCCGAACGCATCGTGCAATCGCACTGGCGTTCCACCTGCAAGTGGCAACACAAAGGGACGCGCCGCGCGATAGAGATCGCCTTCGAGGGTGCTGTCAATGAAGATCGTCGGCGCGCCGTTAAGCATGCCGACTGAAGACAGCGTAAAGGTCACATCGAGATTGGTGAGTTCAGTCAGATCGCTGCCGTCACGCGCGATCGACCACAAGTTCTTCGTGCCTTCGCGATCGCTCTCAAACACGATGTGTGTGCCGTCGGGCGTAAACGCGCTGCGCGTTTCGTTTGCCGCATTGGAGGTGAGTCGCATTGCCGCGCCACCGCCGCTCGGCGCGCTCCACAGATCGCCGCGCCATGAAAACGCGATCGTGCTTCCATCAGGTGAAAGCGCTGGATAGCGCGGAAGGTCGACGGTCGCTCCGACAGCCGCACCTGCGAGAAATACTGCGCTGGCGGCGAGGAATTGAGTGGCAAGGTGACCGTGCAAAAGTGCGGATAAGGACGACACAGAACGAACACTCGACATTGGAAGGTTCCTGGGATGATCCCGCACTCGGCGGCGGCCACGGTGGCGAAGGAGCGCAGTCTAAGCGTTCGTTTCCCTCTGCTCACGACGGGCACGCCTAGGGAAAGGTTGACTTGTGCGGTCTATGAGGTCAAGTCCGAAGAAAGATGCGACCTTTCCGCAAGCCGCTGCGTTTATCTACCGATGGAAGTACCACGGGGCGAGAACTCGCATGACATCAATGCGTAGCGTTCGCTTCAGCAAGCAGTCACATCCGTGCATATCCATCGTGGACTTCCGCGCAATCAACCGTTCTCCGTCAGGAGCACACCATGAATACACCTCGACCCAACCGCAATCCACAGTCCATGCGCACGCTCATCCAAGACATGGGCCGCTCCATCGATGAAGCGCGCACGCGCCGCCTTGCGCCATCAAGCACTTCTCCTCAGAGTTCGGGCGGAGGTGCCGCAGACATTCGAATCGGTGTTGCCTCACCTGCGAGCTCTGCAACGCCGCCAGCTGCGCAATCGGCTCCTTCAACGCCAAGCGCGCTCACACAAAGTTCGTTTCCGGCGCCACCAGTGCGGGCAGCCACTGAAATGTTTAGCGAAGGCGGACCACGCCTGAAAGCACGCCCCAAAAATGCGAGCTGAAGTTTGGCTGCATTCAACCTGCACCTGAACTGAGTCATGAGCGGCTGTATCCTCTGAGCGATGTCGACTCTGAGCACTACTCCTCCCGCGCCGGGCCCTGCTGATTCCATTCGTCCCGAGAGCCTTGCGTTCTTGAAGGAGTTGCTCGACACGCCAAGTCCATCGGGCTTTGAGCGCGAGGGTCAACGCGTGTGGATGAAGTACGCGCGACAATTCGCGACGAAGGCGTGGAACGACTCGTACAACAACTGTTTCGCATCATTTGGTCCTGAGGGCAAAGATGTCCCGACGCTGGCGATTTGCGGTCACGCTGATGAAATCGGCTTGATGGTGAATCACTTCGACGACAAGGGCTTCGTCTATGCGAAGGCTATTGGCGGCATTGATGTTGGTTCAATCGTCGGCAAGCGCGTGCGCTTCAACTCGAGCGTTCCTGGTGTCAAGAATCCAGTCATCGGTTTAATTGGTGCCACGGCGATTCATCTGCAAGACAAGTCGCAAGACGGCAAGGTGCGCAAGCTCCACGAACTGTTCATTGATATCGGTGCGGTGAGCGCTGACGATGCGAAGTCGAAGGTTGCCATTGGCGATGCGGGCGTGTTTCTCGATGGTTTCATGCAGTTGAGCGACGACATCATCGTCGCGCGCGCGCTGGACAATCGAATCGGCACATGGATCGCAGCTGAAGCGCTGCGGCTCATCGCAGCGCGCGCGAGTGAACTCAAAGTGCGCGTGGTCGCCGTGTCGACCGTACAAGAAGAGACTGGCCTGCGCGGCGCGCAAATGATCGCGCGTTCGCTGGCGCCGAGCGTTGCGCTCATCACCGATGTTGGTCACGCGACCGACAGCCCTGGCATCAATCATGCGCAGCACGGCTTCTTCAAACTCGCGGCTGGTCCGAAGATCGCCGTTGGCGGCGCGATGCAACCTGAAGTCGTCGCGCGACTCACCGCCGTCGCCGCGTCGCTCTCGATCCCGCTGCAACTTGCGGCAACACCTGGCGGCTCAGGCACCGACACCGACGCGATCTTCGTCAACGGCGGCATTCCTTGCGGGCTCGTCTCGCTGCCGATTCGCTACATGCACACAACTGTTGAAATGACGAGTCTGCGCGACCTCAATCGCATCGCGCATCTCTTCGCAGGATTTGCGTTGTCGATGACGACGACGGAACGATTCACCGCAAGCCTCTAAACCGCGCTGTACTTAGCGTGATTTCGCAACGGCGCGCGGCGCGCGAGCTGAGGATTTGCTCTTTGCGCTCGCAGAAACAGGCGCTTTCACGCGCGCACTGTTCGAACTCTTCAAGCGATAGGTAATCGCTGGTGGGAAATTCCCAAGCACAAGTTCCTTCTCGCCATCGTGATTGCGCCGCAGTGATTTCCCGATCTGGTCAATGCGCTTGAGTCGCGCGCGACCATCCTTGTCCATCACAGGACTCTTCATCGCACGAACACCCGCATATTCGAAGTACACGAGCTCGCCCGCATCCTTCAAATTCGCAAACATGCGGCGGAAAATCTGACGCATGAGTTTGGGCGGAAAATTGTTGAAGGGCAAACCGCACACGATGACATCGAAGGGGCCTTCGAGTTTTGCGTCTTCAATCGGCGCGCAGTGCAGTTTCACCGTGACGCTTGGATGGCGCGCACGAAACGGCGCCAGGATTTCCTTCTCGAGCTTTTTGCAGAACGCGGCGTTGATCTCGACCAATTCAAAGTGATCGCCCGCGCGCAACTTCTTGAGAATGACCTTCGTAAACGGGCCTGTGCCTGGACCAACCTCGAGCACGCGGCGCGGTCCTTCGATGCGAGTGATCGAGCTCGTCATCGCCTTCGCAAGTATCGGCGACGACGGCCACACGGAACCCGTGTGTCGAAAGTTGCGAAGTGCCTCGGTGAGAAAGTCAAGCAAGACGGACACTCTACCCGCAGATGTAGTGCTGACAACGCGACGCACACTCGCACTCGCGATTTCACCGTACATTCACCGCTCGCGCACATGCGCGGGAGTTCCCCTATGGCCTATGTGAACGAACACTACCTCAAGCTTTCCGCGGGTTACCTCTTTCCTGAAATCGCTCGGCGCGTCGCGGCCTTTGCTGCTGAGCGGCCTGATCTTGCGAGCGAAATCATTCGCTGCGGCATTGGCGATGTCACGGAAGCGCTTCCAAACGCGGCGATTCGCGCGATGCACGCAGCGACCGATGAACTCGCAACACGCGCGACCTTCAAAGGCTACGGGCCAGGGACAGGCTACGAAAGTGTGCGCTCGGCCATCGCCTCGAACGACTTTCGCGCGCGCGGTGCGGATGTCGCGGACGACGAGATTTTTCTCAGCGACGGATCGAAGGGCGACTGCGGAAGCATTCTGGAAATCCTCGGGGATCAGAATCGAATCGCGGTCACTGATCCTGTCTATCCCGTGTATGTCGATGTGAATGTGATGCTCGGTCACACGGGTGACGCGCGCGCGGAGGGCGGCTACGACGGCATCACATATCTGCTGTGC
>QWPU01000185.1 GCA_003671065.1 Planctomycetota bacterium
CCCGCCGCCGACATCATCGATCCCCCCGTCCCCTCGTTCAGCTCGATCGCGAGGTCGTTGCCGACGACATGGCCGTTGCCATGACCGACGCCACGGCCATCGTCGTTCATATCCAGCGTCGAACTGCACGAAGTCGACAACGCTCATCGTGCCCCGCAAATCCTTCGCCGAAGGTTCCGTACACGATCGTTTCCTCCGCGATTCCCCGCAATTCCATGGAGCTCCTCACTCCTCCTCCCTCCTCGCCATCCGTCGTCGTGTGCGGGTGCCGTGCGCTCGACTATGCTTCGCGCCATGCACTCACGAACTCCAATTTTCGCAGCGATCGCGCTCTTAGCGACACTCGCGGTGACCATCGCAGGAACCCCCGTTCCACCCGCCGCGCCGCCCGCCTTCCCGCCTCCGGGCGACGCGACCGCGCAGAAACCTGCGTTCGCTCCGCTTAGTTACGACTGTAAGTTCACTGCAATTGCGCCTGTGCTTGACGGAAAGTTGAACGACTCCGTCTGGTCCACCACTGCGTGGACCTCCGACTTCATCGACATCCAAGGTCCCGCGCTTCCTCCTCCTCGCTATCGCACTCGTGTGAAGATGCTTTGGGATGGCTCGTATTTCTACATCGCTGCTGAGCTCACTGAGCCTCATGTCTTCGCGACTCTTCGTGCGCATGATGAGATCGTCTTTCACGACAACGATTTCGAAGTCTTCATTGATCCTGATGGCGACACGCGTGAGTACTGCGAACTCGAGTTCAACGCGCTCACGACCATCTTCGATCTCTTCTTGCATCGTCGTTACAAAGAAGCTGGTCCTGCGGAGCATGCTTGGAATGCAGTTGGCTTGAAGACTGCGGTGGCGATCAATGGCACGCTCAACGATCCGACCGATACTGACATTTCATGGACGCTTGAGTGGGCGATTCCTTGGAGCGCGTTCACGCCTCCCGCTTGGGACAAGCCTTCGTTCGGTGAGAAGGCGCGCGCGGCGGCGGCTCCTGTTGTTGGCGCGGAGTGGCGCGTGAACTTTTCGCGTGTGCAGTGGACGCACAACTTTGAAGGCAAGACCGCGGCCAAGCCAGCGACCGACCCAGCGACGAAACCGATCAATGATTCGTTTGATCAGAAGCCACCGAGCGCAACTGAAGCGCCTGCGCTGCCCGTCTATGAAAAAGTGAAGGGAAAGCCCGAGGACAACTGGGTGTGGTCGCCTCAGTGGCAGATCGACATGCACGATCCTCGCTGGTGGGGGCGTGTGAAGTTTGTGAAGTGAGACGGTTGCAGGAATCGGCTTGCGGCAATACAAATCGCTGCATTTCCGCGTAATCGTGCGGAAATGTAGCGGGAGAACGGGATTGCCCGCGCTCACATCGTCCGCAGAAGCGCCTAGAGGCACGCCCTTCTGTGGCATTTGCTTGCCATCATCGCCATCTTCTGAATTGCTTCCGCTTTCAATTTGATTCGCTCAAATCCTGCGTATGTTCTTCTTGATGGAACGCTCGACGGTTACTCATACACATCGCGGTGCGCCTGCTCGGATCTTCGAGGAGATCGGTGTCACATCGCAGCGCGGGAATCTTTTTCACCAGACTGCGGAGCGTTTGCTTGAGGCTTCCGAGATGGTTGGGTTGCGCCACCATCAGCAGATTATTCTCGCGCAGCCGAAGAGCGAAGTGATGGTGCAGTTTCCTGTCCAAATGGATGATGGACGCCATCGACTCTTCAAGGGGTACCGCGTGCAGCACTCGAATGCGCTCGGACCGTTTCTTGGTGGCGTTCGCTTTGCGCCGCATATGTCAATCGACACAGTGAAGGGCCACGCGATGATCGCGACTATGCGCACTTCAATCGTGCGCGTTCCGTTTGGTGGCGCGTTTGGTGGTGTGAAAGTGAATCCGCGTGAGTTGTCCAAGGGCGAACTCATGCGACTCACGCGACGCTATTGCAGCGCGATCAGTCACCAACTTGGTCCTGCGTATGACATCATCTCGCCAGATGCGGGCGCGGATTCGCAGGTGATGGCTTGGTTTCTTGACACACTTGCTCAAACTACTCCCGAGCCAAGTCGGCAGGATCAATCGCGCACTGTGATGGGAAAGCCTGCAGAACTCGGTGGATTTGGTCCGCGTGGGCGATTGCTTGCAACTGGTGTCATTGCGGTGCTCGATGAACTGATCGGCGAATTGTTGAGCGATCAAGCTGCGGATCTTTCGACGATGCGCGTGTCGCTCGTTGGATTTGGTCACGCAGGTGCTGCGACGGCGAAGGCACTTGCTGCGCGTGGCGCGCTCGTCACTGCGATTCTCGCATCAGGCTGCGCGCTCTATGAACCGAGCGGCATTGATGTCACCGCACTTGCGCATCACAGTGCGCGCACTGGTGGCATCGATGGATTTGAAAGCGCGACGACTGTGCTTGAGCGCGATTTCTGGGATGCGCCGAGCGAACTCGTTGTCATGTGTTCAGGCGACAGCACCCTTGATGCTGCGCGCGCGCAGGCGTGCCGAGCTCGTGTGGTTGTTGAGGTTGGTGGCGCGAATATCACTGCGGAGGCCGAGGAAATACTCGTGCGTCAAGGCATCGAAGTCGTGCCTGACATTCTTGCGGGCGCGGCCAGCGATGTCGCAAGCGCGCTTGAATGGCGCGAGATTCGTCATGAGCCGACATTTCGCAAAGAGGATATTGATGCGCACATCAAGCGGCAGATGACGCTGGCTGCGCGACGAGTGCGTGTCGCGCGTATGCGTTACGAATGCGATCTGCGCACGGCTGCGATGTGCGCGAGCCTTGAGCGCATCGGCAAGATTTATGATCTTCGCGGCGTGTTTCCGTAACGCGGTGTTTGAGCGCTCGCAACGGATTGCTCGCTTCGGCGGGGATTCAGTTGTGCGAAGGCGATGGCTCGCGCGTTACACTCGCGCGCTATGACGATTTTCTCGAAGATCATCGCGGGCGACATTCCTTGCCATCGTGTCTATGAAGACGCGCATGTCATTGCGTTTCTCGACATTGGTCCTGTGTCGCGCGGACATCTGCTCGTAGTCCCTAAGGAAGTGAAAGCGCAGTTGCATGAATTGAGCGACGAGAGCGCGGCTGCGATTGGTCGCGTGCTTCCGCGACTTGCGCGCGCAGTGCTCGCAGCAACTGGCGCGACTGCCTACAACATTCTGCAAAACAACGGCGCGCTTGCGCATCAAGCTGTCATGCATGTGCACTTCCACATCATTCCGCGCATTGGTTCCGCAGGACTCGGTGTCGGTTGGAATTCGGGGACGCTGAGCGCGAGTGACGCGTCTGAACTTGTGACAAACATGCAAGCGGCGTTGCACGCATGACTACAGAAGCGCGCACTGATTACCGCATAGATTGGAACGCGCTCACGCTCCCGCAACTCTTCGATGAGCTTGCGCGAGCGGATGCGGTGATCGCTATTGAGCGCGCGCTTGCCGAGGATTTAGGAGCTGCAGGCATCAGCGGTGATGTGACGAGCGCGGTCACGATCGCGCCCACTGCTCGCGGTCGCGCGCGTGTGGTGAGTCGTTCATCTGGCGTGGTCGCTGGACTGCGTGTCGCAGAAATCATCGCGCAGCGTGCTGGGCTCACGCTCACCGTGCATGTTGATGACGGCAGTCGCGTCGAGCGCGGCACACGCATCGCGTCGCTCGAAGGTCCGTTAGTTTCACTGCTTGCGCATGAGCGCACGATGCTCAACTTTCTCACGCTACTGTCGGGAAACGCCACGCTCGCCGCGCAATTCGTGGATGCAGTGCATCCATCACGCGCGGCGATTTGCGATACGCGCAAAACGATTCCAGGCTTGCGAACGCTGCAAAAATACGCGTCTCGCTGCGGCGGCGCGACGCTGCATCGCATCGGTCTCTACGACGCAGTGCTCATCAAAGACAATCACCTCGGCTCATTCGAAGCAGCGGAACTTGCTGAACGCGTGCGTGCGGCGTCGATGCAAGCGCGCGCGCAACGCACGATTGCGTTCGTCGAATGCGAAGTCGATTCGCTCGCGCAGTTCGATCGATTGCTCACGCTTGAAGTGGGCGTGCTTGACATGGTGTTGCTCGACAACATGGAGCCAGCGATGTTGTCTGAAGCGGTGCGTCGACGCGATGCTCGTGCGCCGCACTTGTTGCTTGAAGCGAGTGGCGGTGTGCGCCTTGACACAGTGCGCCGCATTGCGGCAAGTGGAGTCGATCGCATTTCAGTCGGCGCGATCACGCACTCCGCGAACGCGCTCGACATTGGGCTTGATATGGACGCTTCGTTGAGCGGAGCATGAATGTCTTGATTCCTGCAGCATTCGCATCATGGGAGCCAACACTCACCGCAACTTGCGCGCGCTGCACGCTCATTCGTCGTGCGATCGTGATTGCAGAAACAGCATCAACGCAAGACGCGCGTGAAACGGCTGAGGCTGCGAGCGGCACCGTTGTCACAGCGTGGCGACAAACGGCGGGACGAGGTCGATTTGGTCGTCACTGGGTGGACGCTGCGATGATGGGTGTCGCGGCAACTTTCGTAGTCGATTCGCAACCTGTCGAACGCCTCGCGCTCGCAAGCGCCGTTGCTGCGGCTGATGCGTGTGAAGCATTTCTCGCAACACGCGTGGGCATCAAGTGGCCCAACGACATCGTGGTGGCGCAGCGTAAGCTCGCCGGTGTTCTGATTGAGCAACGCGGCACGCGCGCGTTCATCGGCATTGGGCTCAATGTTGCACATACGCATTTCGATGAAGAACTGGAGTTGCGCGCGACAAGCCTCCACATGCTCGGCAAATCGGCGGATCGCCTTGCGGTCCTCAGCGCGCTCATCGAGGCCCTTGATCGTGCACTCGTCGCGACCGATGAAGTGCTCGTCGACGCCTTTCTCGCGCGCGATGCGCTGCGTGGTTCGCGTGCGCTCTTCTCGACGCCAGAAGGCCCAGTCGAAGGTGAAGTTCGTTCCATTGACCCGATGCGCGGCCTCCTTGTGCGCACGGAAACTGGGGAACGCTTCTTGCCCGCGCGTTCCACGAGCGTCGCTGAGTGGGGCGGTGTCCGTAGACGATGAAACTCGCGGGTTTGCTGCTCAAGTCGAGTCAAACGCGCGGCCGATACTCTGCGTGCGTACTCCGCGAATCTGACTTCTGATCATGCCTGCCGAACTGCTTCTCAACTTCGCATTGCTTCTGACTCCGCCCGCAAGCGCGACTGATGCAACTGCAACTGCGCCCCTTCAGCCTGCAGCGATCTTGCGCGCCGCAAGTCCAGTTCGTCGCGTGGAAGGCACGGCCGCCGCGGGTCTTCTTCATCCACGGCTTGAGATCGTCGAAGCGGGAACCGAAGACATCGGCGGCATCGCTACGACACTGCGCACCGATCCGTTTGATCCGCGTTTACCGACTGCTTTTCAGCGCGTCTATCGCGTGCCCGGCAGCGACACCATGCTCATGCGTGGTAACGGCGCGCTCTTTGCGGTGTTTGATACGAGTACCTACAAGACCTCCAAAGGCGGCACAATGCCGTCGCTGCCGCCTGGCACGGTGTTTCACATTGGGATGCCGAGTGAGTCGAACGCGGCGCTTCGATTTGGTGCTGGCGCGCCGTCAAATGAAGTGAATCGCGCAACCGTCGATATCGATGGTCAAGTTGTTCCAGTGCGTGTTCGCAATCGCGTTGATGGGCGTGTGGATACGCGACGCGTTGAACTCACGCCCGCGAAACCGCTGATGCCTGCGCCTGCGGCGAGCGCAACCGTGCCGACAGATTCCGATGCGCCGCTCGTTGCGCCTCTCGACGAACCGCTTGACCCGCTCGTCGACAGAACGACTGCTGATCCCTATGCGCATCTCAAGTTTGGTCCCGCGCGCATCACTCGCGGCGAGTAAGCGCAACGCGTGACAGTCAGCGCTCAATGCGCATCAGGCATTGCGCCATCGCCGCGATTCTCACGGCGCGTTTCTACCCCTTCAGGATTGAAGTAGATCCAGACGCCGATGCGTTTGCCGTTCTTGTATTGCCCTTCGCGTTCAAGCAGGCCGCTGCTGAAGTAGGCGCGACCGAGTCCGTTGCGATCCCACTTGCCATCCGCACCTTTGCGCATCTCGTTGTAAAACTTGATCTTTCCTGTCTCCCAAAACTCCTTCATGATTTTGACATCATCTTTAGGAGGCGCTGCTGTTGTGGTTGCCGTTGCAGTTTCCGTTGTCGCTGGAACTGCGGTCGGCACCGCTGCGGGTTTCGGATTCTCACCACACGCGCTTAAGACAAGCGCAATCGTGAGCGCACCAACAACGGTCGAGTGTGTGAGTGAAGTGGCGGTCATTGGTTCAAGTCTCGCAGGGTGAGGAAGGCTCGCAGCATACGCGCGCCGACTCGATCATCGTACGATCACGCTATGTTCGTTCGCCTTCGGGCTTCACAGATTCTTGTACTTGCGTGCGTGCTTGCGGCGTGTATGCAGTTGCGCGCGTTCGCTCAACTTCAAGTGCTCGCCACTCGGCCCTGCGCTGTTCGCGGCGCGCCACTCTTGTTGCCTGTGCGCGTT
>QWPU01000186.1:0-1122 GCA_003671065.1 Planctomycetota bacterium
TTTGGCGAATCGGAGAGGAAGAGTTTCAGATTGTCGCGCCATGAAGCGATCGCACATGCGTGTCCTTCAGCGCGACGCTTCTTCAGCCAGACTTGATTGATCCCAAGGTTGTACTGATTGGATCCCACCACGACACCGCGCGCCGAACGGTCGCCAACAGCGCGATTGAACATCTGCTCCCAGTTCGTTCGCTGCGCACTCGATGTCGTCGTGAGCACAACGCTGTCGACAATCTTCTCGTCCGCACCGATCGTCGCCCAGAGATGCGCCGCGATGACAGACTTGCCTGAGCCAGGAGGCCCCTCGATCACAATCACACTCTTGCCCGTCGCGAGCTTCGCGTTCGGTCGAGCGGGTTTAAGTCGACGCTCAACGCAGGCCATGCAGAGTTCGAATCCCTCGCGTTGCTTGTCAAGCAGCACGAACGGACTCGTCTCGGGGCGCTTGATCGCCGCAGAAATCTGACGCACGAATCCGCGGTCTTGCTTGTAGACGCCACTCTCAAACTTCTTCGCAAACGCAGCGTCAGGCGCAATGAGCCGCTCAGCAATGAAGCGCGGGAAGCGCTCTTCCATGTCAATTTGATTGCGCGAGAACACTGGATAGTTCTCGACGAGTCGACAATGTGGCTCAGCGGAATACACATCAACCGACGACGCGAATGTAAAAAACACGCAGCCCGTGACATCCGCATCGCACTCTTGCACCGCACTATGGAAACGCCTGCAGTACTCGGTGTATCCCTTCACCTGATCCGATGGATGAAGCGCATCTCCATAATGCCGTCGCACCAAACCCTCGCGCTCGCCAGGTCGATCATTCTTAACATCCCAGTCCTTCAGCTCAACAACAACCGCAGCAGGCCCCTTCACTCCGCGACCAAGGAGCACGACATCAGCCCAACACGGCGATGCCGGCAGCTTGTACTCAAGCATGAGGTCACCACCGCCACCGAACTGAAGATGCAGACCCCGCAGCGATGGATGCGCGACAGCATCCGCAAAGTTCGGAAGCGAATTGCGCCACGCGACCCGCTCAGCAGGTGTTGCGCGATGAGTCTCGCGCTGCAAGTCTTCAACTAACTGATCAAGTTCAAACTTCGTCCGTCGTCGAAAGGTCTCA
>QWPU01000186.1:1204-6512 GCA_003671065.1 Planctomycetota bacterium
CCGTTTCCAGGAAGGTGTAGCCTGCGAGGCCTGACTCATACGCTCGCACTAGTGCGTTCGATTCTGCGACGCTCATGTGCTTGTCGCGCACCGCTCTTTCGCACTCGTGGCGGATCGCTGCGGCCAACCGATTCACGTCGTATTGCACATATTGCAGCACTTCGCGAACGCTGTCGCCTTCGACGATTTCGTCGATCCACCAGTTGCCGTTGTCGTCGAGGCGGATGTGTGCGACATGCGTGTCACCGAAGAGATTGTGGAGGTCGCCCAGCGTCTCTTGATATGCGCCAACGAGGAACGCGCCGAGGAAGTAGCGGTCGCCGTCTTTGATGTCGTGGAGTTCGAGGGCCTTCTTTACATCGTGGTTGTCAACGAATCGGTCGATCTTTCCATCCGAGTCGCAGGTGACATCTGCCAAGGTCGCTTTGCGCGTGGGCCTTTCGTCGAGGCGGTGAATCGGCATGATCGGGAAGAGCTGGTTGATTGCCCAAATATCCGGCAGCGATTGGAAGATTGAGAGGTTGCAGAAGTAGGTGTCGCTCGTGGAGTTCTCGAGGTCGGTGAGTTCTTCTGGAACGCTTGGCATGTCCTTCGCCTTGTCTCTGACCTTCGCGCATGTTGCCCAGAACATTCGCTCTGCAAGCGCGCGATGCTCGAGACTCATGTAACCCACGCTGAACAAGTTCACTGCTTCGTCGCGCGATTGCAACGCGTCGTGATAGCACTCGAGCACGCGTCGTTCGGTCACAGTCGTGAACGCTTCGTAGAGATCGACAATCGGCCTTGGCACTTCGCCGTGTTCGTCTTTGCTCACACTGTCAAGCGATGCGGGCACGGTGAATCGATCGAGTCGATTCGCGCCCAGCACATCGAACACCAACACGCTTTGCTGCGCGACCATGGCGCGACCGCTTTCGGTCACGATCGTTGGATGCGCGACACCTTCTTCGTCACACACCGACATGATCTTGTAGACGATGTTTGCCGCATACTCTGGCAGCGTGTAGTTTGTTGAAAACTCGAAATTCGTTTGACTTCCGTCGTAGTCGACGCCCAAGCCGCCGCCGACATCGAGGTAGCGCATACCCGCGCCCATCTTTGCGAGCTCCGCATAAATGCGCGCGAGTTCGTTCACGCCTGAGTTCACTTGGCGGATGTCGTGGATCTGCGAACCCATGTGGCAGTGCAGCAATTGCAGGCAATCTTCCATGCCGCGCGCCTTCAAGTACTCGAAGACTTCGATCACTTCCGTCAACGACAAACCGAACTTCGCTTTCACGCCCGAGCTGTGGCGCCAACGACCAGCGCCTGGCGTCGCGAGATTCACGCGCACGCCGATGGTCGGACGAATTTGATATTTGTCTGCGTACTTCACAATGAGGCGCAGCTCAGTGAGGTTCTCGATCACAGGAATGATCGTGCGACCGAGCTTGGCCGCGAGCATCACGAACTCGATGTAGCGCTCTTCTTTGAAGCCGTTGCAGATGATGATGCGCTCAGGCGAATCGCTCGTGAGACCCATCACCGCCAGCAACTCAGGCTTCGATCCCACTTCGAGACCGAAACCGTATTGCTCGCCGTATTCGCGGATCTCGTGCACGATGCGACGCTGCTGATTCACCTTGATCGGATAGACCGCGTTGTACTTGCCCTTGTAGCCATTCTCACGAATCGCCGTGTCAAACGCGTCGTGGAGATCCTTCAGACGCTGATGGAGCAAATCGCTGAAATGCAGCAGCACAGGCGTGCGCAGTCCTCGCTCTTGCAAACCCTTCACCACTTCGAAGAGATCGACTTCGCGGCCTGGCGTGCGCGTTGGTCGCACGATCACATTGCCGTTACGCGCGATCTCGAAGAAGCCCTTGCCCCAACCGCGCAGATTGTAAATGTCAGCGGCGTCATCGATCGTCCACGGATCGATTCCTGCCTTCGTGCGTGCGAAGTTTCCGTTGGATTGCGGCGTTGTGGGTGCGGCTGTGGATGCAGCTGTTTGCGCAGCTGTTGTCGCGGCCGGGGTAGCGCCCGTCGCGGCTGTGGTCGATTGCGGGCTTGGAACTGAAGAGGTAGCTGTCGAAGGAATCGCCTGAGACATTGAAGTCGTGGACCGTTCTTTCCAAAAGGAAACCCCGAGCGGGATGCGTGGACGCGCGGGAAGGATCGACACTATAGGGCATTGGGCTTTCCTACCCAAATCAGGGAAGTCCAAAGTGCTCGAGAATTTCGTTTTGATTCGCCGAATCTGGGTGCATACTTCCACTGCGGCTCCCTCGCCGTGGCACTGACCCCTCCTTGCCGACCTGTCCTCCCTCCCCACTTGCAGCCGTCACCCTGTCGCTGCATCACAGTTTTGGATTCCACATGATTCACCACGCTTTCCCCGCATCGGCGCTGTCTGTCGCGTTCGCCTCCGGCATGGCTGCCTCACTTGTTGCCTCAGCTGCACTTGCTGGCCCATCTTGGGATCTCGACAACACGAGCGACGCGAAGCAAAGCGCGCAAGACGCGCAAGCAGTCACCACGAGCGGCTCGGTGCTCGACATCAGCGGAAGTTTGGGCGGATACTCGCTCCTTGGTTCGGCGGATCTTGTGGACATGTATCTCGTGTACATCAACGCGCCGATGACCTTCTACATGTCGACTGCGGGCGGTCAGTTCGGCGGTTCTGCCAACTTCGACTCGCAGCTCTTTCTCTTCAGCGCGCAAGACACGCCGACCGGCATGAGCGCAGGCGCGTTGCTTGCCAATCATCTCGCGGCAGCAGGATCCTCAGGCTCGTTTGTCGGCAGCGCGTCGAGCGATGGCTCGTACCGCCTCGAGAACGCGGGCTTCTACTACCTCGCCATCTCTGGGTTTGGAACGAATCCCTACGCAAGCAACAACGAACTTTTGTGGGGTGCGCTCACTGATCCAGGAATCGTCGCGTACGGTCAAGGAAGAGAACTCGCCAATTGGCAGAACAATGGAAACGTGCAAGCCGGCGCGTACACCATTCACCTCAACGGCGTCACGGGCGTTCCAGCACCAGGCGCGTGCGCGCTGCTCGGCCTCTGCGGACTTCTCCGCTCACGCCGTCGGAACTAACTTCTCATCCGACGCAGGACTTTCTGGTTCGAGAGGTGCCGGTGGCACTGCGCTCTCAAGTAACTGCAGCAATCCCGCGGCTTCGCGCGTCATTTGCGCCGAATCTCCTTTGCGTTCGCGAAGCACACGCTCAGCAATCCGCGCGTTCTCGAGCGCGCGCGTTGAGTCACCGAGTCTCAACTGCATGAGCGCGATGCTGTAGTGCGTTCGTCCAATGCGATAGTCATCGGCGGCAACGCGTGGCAAAAGCGTCGCGAGCGCTTGTTCATAGAGCATGAGCGCGTTGGCGGGATCGTTCTGTGCCGCAGCGAGCGCGGCTTGACCGTTGAGCACTGCAGCGCGCGCGATGGCTGCTGCTTTCGTCTGCGGAAACTGTTCGCTGCGAGCGAGCGCGTCTTTGAGGCACGCTGCGGTTTCTTCGAACTTTCGCTGCGCACGCAGAGCGCTTGCGAGTTGACGAATCGTGTCGACAGTATCGACATCAAACTCTCCGAGCGCTGCTTCACGATGTGTGATCGCAGAACGATAGAACGCTTCAGCGCCCACAAAATCTTGCGTGTTGAAGCGCACGCGCGCGAGTGCGAGTTCTGTTTCCGCAAGTTGCGCGTCACTCACGAGCCCCGCTTTCGCGCCTTCTGATTGCGTGGCATACGCCTGTTCGATCGCGGCGCGTGCGGTGGCGGGATCATCGAATCCAAGGTGAATCAAGCCAATCGTGCGCAGCACACCCGCGAGCAAGTACGGTTCATCCGCAAGTTCCGTCGTCACTTGTTGTTCAACGAGCGCGAGAAACTGATCGACGCTCATCTCGCTCGAGCCCGCGCCCGTCTCAGGATTCGCCGAACCGAGCGCGTTTTGAAAAGTGGAAAGCGTGCGCTCACTTTGAATACGCAGTCGCTCCGCGTTGGCGTACGCAACTGCAAGTGCAATCGCTGACGCGATGATGGTGAGCAGCAACGCAGCGGCAGCGCTTGATGCAAGCCAGTGTCGACGCACGGTCTTGCGAATGATGTAGGCCACGCTGTCATCACGCGCCAAAATCGGGCGGCCATCGAGAAAACGCTCGAGATCCTCGCAGAGCGCATCGGCGCTGTCGTAACGACGCGAGGGATCACTCGCAAGCAAACGCAACACGATGACTTCGATATCGCGATCCAAACGAGGCAACAGTGTTGAAGGCTTCGGTGGAGCCATCATGGTCTTCTGCGTGACGAGTTCCGCTATCGAACGCGCGCCTTCGAAGGGCTTTTTTCCTGTGAGACACTCGAAGAACACCACGCCGAGCGCGTAGAGATCGCAACGCGTGTCGATTGCAGTTGGATCTCCTGCGAGCTGTTCAGGCGCGGCGTAAGCGAATGTGCCGAGGAACTCGCCGACGATCGTCGTGCCACCGTTGACATCCGCAGGATTCGAACCATCAGTAAGGCGCGCAAGACCGAAATCGAGCACGCGCGGAACGCCATCTGAATCAACCAAGATGTTTCCTGGCTTTAGATCGCGATGAATCACGCCTCGACGATGCGCGTATGCGATGCTGTCTGCGATCGAACGAAAGAGCGCGGCGATATCACGCACGCTCGGCACGCGCGATTTCACATACGCATCGAGCCGTTCACCCTTGACCAACTCCATCGCAAACCACGGTTCGCCATCGCGCGTGAGACCGCTTTCGTAGAGCGTGACGATTCCAGGATGACGCATGCCCGCGACGACTTCGACTTCGCGTTCGAAGCGCACGCGTTGACGATCACTCGCGAACTTTCCGCCGAGCAACATCTTCACTGCGCACGCTCGATGCGTTGAGCGTTGCTCAGCCACGAAGACCGCGCCTTGTCCGCCACGATGCAATTCTTCGCCGAGTCGGTATCCGCGGATCGGATCCAAATCGCCCTGCTCACTCGCATCAAGAAGTTTGGAAGTCAGCGCGTGCGGCGCTGCAATTCTGCCGATTTCGTGCAGCAGCGCGTTGTCCGAATCAAACGCATCGATCGCCGCAAGGCAGCGCGCGCAATACATCACATGCGCGCAGAGTTGATCATCAACAGGCACTTGGTCGTCGTGACGCGCGAGCGCTGCGAGTTCAAGCAAGTCGCGGTGAAACTTTCCACAGCCCACAACCGCGCCGAAGCCTTGCGTGTCATCAGTGCGGTCACCTGGACTTCCGCTCACGCCGACAATCCAGCGCTGGGTCGCTTATCATCGCTCTCCCACTCGCCTGGCTCTTCTT
>QWPU01000187.1 GCA_003671065.1 Planctomycetota bacterium
AGCGGGCATGAGCCAAGACGCAACACAGTCTTCGCGCCGCCTTCGGTACCAATCGAATCGGCATACACCGCGCCGCCAACCACGAGCATGCCGCCGACGATCGACCCGCGCATCACGCGGAGATCTCCACCAACCACTAACTCGCAACCAACCATCTCGCGATCCAGTTCGACATTCGCGCGCACTCGTCCGCGCACACCGTTGAGATACGCAGCCTTCATGGAACCATCGACAAGCAGGTGCCCGATGCCACGCGCAGCAACGCCGCGCTCGCACACGCAATCGCCGCCGACAATAAGGTCGGCCGCTTCAACGAGCCCACGAATGTGCACATCGCCTGTGGCTTTGAGTGTGAAGTTGTCGCGCACGCCATCGCCAACTTTCACGCTTCCGACAAAATCAATGTTGCCAGTGGAGAAATCAACGGCTCCTACCACTTCGAAAGAATCAAGCACCGCGATCTTCAAGCGCGCGAGCGAGAGTACGCCATCTTTCAGCGCGCGGATCGAACCGTCTGCTTCGACTTGCACGCTTCCCGTGGGCTGCAGCAGAAGTTTGTTGCCGCGGCGCGCCGCCAGAATGCGTCCGCACACATCGTGACCATCCTCACCATCTCCTGGCGGGTGCAGGATGCCTAAGACATCGCCCGCTGCGATTTTTGTGCGTTTGATTCGGTTGTATTGATCAATGTTGCCATGTGTATCGCCATCGGTTTCGCCAGCATCAGGCGCAAAGGGTGCGTTCCACTCGATGAACGCGGCCGTCCCGTCGAGGGCGGCAACAGAGCGCGCAACGATGCCAATGGTTGGACCCGTCTCGCCGTCCGCCGATGAGCTCGCGACGCGGCTTGCGTGCCGCGTCGCGAGCGCACGGATTGCTGCATCGACCGCGCGATCGATGAGCACTCCGCGTTCACGGACAAGACCTACGAGCGCGTCCTCAGTTACGAGTTCGCAGGCCGATTCCTTGGGGATTTCGAGCGTCGCCGCGCAACCACCGTCAGAAAGACGGACCAGTGGAAGTTGTTCTATCGCGGCCGCAGGCATTCGATTACCCCGTTGTTTCAAGTGACTGTGTCAGATGTGTGTACAGATTCGCTCACCCAAACCCTATGCGGCTTTCACTCGCGAGAGCGTTTCATGAATGCGTTGCGCAAGTGACTCTGGCGTGAATGGCTTCACCACATAGTTGTTCACGCCAGCCTGGATTGCTTCGATGACGCGAGTCTTCTCCGCTTCCGTCGTCACCATCACAATCGGGCTCTTTCCGCCGTTGGCGCGGTAATTTTTCACAAATGTGATGCCGTCCATGTTGGGCATGTTCCAATCGACAAGCAGCAACTCAGGCGCAAACGCACTCACTTTGGAGAGCGCATCCTGACCATCGCAGGCTTCCTCGATTTCCTTGTAACCAAGTTGCAACAAGATATTGCGCTGAATCGTGCGCATCGTTTTTGAATCATCAATAAGCATGACTTTCATAGGAGCCTCCTCGTGTCAAACGGCGCGTGCCGTGGAATTACTGGATGGGACTGCGTCGCTCTTCGCCAACTTCATTGCAACTTCAAGCGAGAACTCGCCCGCAGGACAGTCAAAGGGAATCGTGATGCAGAATGCGTCGCTTGGTTGCGTCACTCGGTGCCCTCTGCCAAGCACAACCGAAGGGCACGAAATCGAAATCGTTCGACCTTCGAACTTTGCCTTTGCCGCGCCCGAAATCATGTTGACCAGTTCGCCGATCGCATCGGCAAAGTCAGGCGACGATGGCTCCATGTCCATGCCTGTGAACGCGCGAATCGCATTGCGGGCAGTCGTTGTTGGAAACGACAGCACCACCATTCCCTGCACATCGCCAGACAAACCAATGATGCCACTCACATCATTTTCAAACCTCGGAACCGCACAACCCGAGTACGGTTTTCCAGCTGACACTTGAAGCGAAAGCATGGTCGTGAAGACCTGATTCGTGCTCGTTACAAACGCCGCTACTGATTGAGAGTCCATATGCCTCCAAACTGCTCGGGTCAGGACACTCCCCCCGATGCTTGTCCTACGGGGACACCTGCTACATCGGTGCCTGCAAGGGGAAACTTACTCTCGCCGATCGGAGTTGACTCAAAGCGGGGTTAGCGCCCTATGCATATTTCAAACGGGTGAGTACAGCGCGCAGATCACAGTTTCCCTGCGCGAGCGCGCGTCAGCCTCAACCCGCAGACAAGAGTTACTGAGGACTCACACATACACCACGCGCATTACTGCGCAGGCTTCTCAGCATGCGTCAGCGCGTGCGCCTTTGTCACTTCCACTTGCAAGAGCGCGAGCACGCTCATCGCAGTGCCGTAACCAGCGCTGCGTGGAAACACACGGTCGTTCCATGTGCCGTTCTCGTCGCGCACCGTGAAGAGCACTTCGCGAAACTTGATGCGCGCCGCATCTCGCTCGACATCGGGCAAGAACTCAATCGCATGCGCAGCGTGCAAGAATGCGTAGAAGAAGTAGTACGGAGCGACACCATAGGGCGCGAGATGTGTGCCTGACTTCTTGCGGCGCTTCTCGAGTTCAGGCCAGAATTTGAAGAAGCTTTCAACCGCGAAACTCAGGTGTTTTTGATCGGGGACGCCTGCGTGCGCGAGCGCGACTTCCACCGCGCACATGCGGCCAATCGCGCCTGGAATCTGCTGCGCGTCATCACGCGTTTGCTTGGTTGCGTTGTACGCGACATATCCTGATTCGCCGCGAGTGAGTTCGAGCGCCTTCACAGTGCGCGCAATGAGTTCAGGCGAAACTTCCATGCCATCGGCGCGAGCTTCGAGCAGCGCCATTAAGCACGGCGCCGTCATGAAGGGCGATGTCGAGCATGGGTTCTCGATGCCAGGACCGCGCGCGTATTGCCAACCGCCCACTTGCGGGATCTCGGTCTTCTTGAGCGCGTCGAGATAGAACGCAGCGGCCGCGGTGACGGCGGGAAGCTGCGCAGCACTCACGGCATTCGCGTGTTTGGCAGCGACGAGAAATCGCAGCCCATAGCAGTGCGCCCAACCGCGCACGTCGTAGCCGCCTTGGTAATCAGGCGAGAGCAGCGGCTCGGTGATCGCGCTGGTTACGAAATCAATCGCGCGTGAGACTGCTTCTTTTCGCGCCGCATCGTCGGCGAATCCAGGTGCGCCAAGCAATGCCATCGAAGCGATTGATGTACCGCCGACGCGATATCCAAAGGGAATGTTTCCGCCGACGCGATAGACCCCTTCGTAGGGCCACTGCGCAGCGATGTCGGACCCTGGACCTTTCTCTTGCATCGAAACGATTTGCGCAACGCCCATCGTGATCGCTTCCGCATCAGTCGGAATCACGACAACTTTTTTCGCGGTCGCTACAACTCCATCAGCGCTCGGCTTGGGCGCAACTTGAGCGGGCGCGGTCTGGAGCAGCGAAAGGACGAGGACAGCAAGTGGAAGCACCATGCGCTCACTGTAACGGAGCCGATGCGCTTGGCGTCGATGCGCTTGGCGCCCTCAACTGTCGCGCAGATGTTTCACCAAGAAATTCGTCTGCCGATCCTTTGCATCGGCGCCAAATCGGCCAAAACCTGCGTGTTCAAAGGGCGCACCCGTTTCGTCGTACTCATGCAATTGCGCGTTCGACGCCAGTCCATGCACCCTCAAGGCTTCCATGAATTCGCGTTGTCCTTCAACCGCAACCCATGAGTCAAGCGTGTTGTGGAGCATGAGCAGCGGGATGTCGCGCCACTCATCGAGATGCGCGATCGGATCAAGCCGCGCCGCGCGCACGGCATCAAACATCGCTCGGTGGCGCTGCCACGCGAAACTTCCTGTCGTGCATTCAACGCACGCGGCATGAAATGAATGCTCGCGGCACAAGCGAACGAGCGTCGCCATGCCGCCGGCACTCATGCCGCCAAGCGCCACCCGCGTCGGCACGAACCACTGCGTCGCAAGCATCGCGTGCACAACCGCGTCAATCTCCCCCACCATCTGCTCGACGACTTCAAGCGCGCGTTCGGGCTGGGTACGCGCATCATCGAAACGCGCGCCGTGGCCTGGAAGATCCACCGCAACCGTGGCTATTCCCGCTCGCATCAATCGCAAGTAACGACCAGGATCAAGTTCTTTATTCGCCGTGCGTCCGTGCATCCACAGCAACACGGGCGCGGGCTTCTCATGCATCGCGCCGTCACTGGCAAACGAAGGATGCACGACGAGCGCAGGCACTCCCGCGAACACTTCAAACCGAGCGCGCTCGCGAATGCTCTTGGGCAATTCGCCGTTGATTTCAGGCATCTGCGCTTGCATCCGCTGCTGGAACCGCACCGCTCCATGTTGATGAAGGCATGTAGAGATAGACGAACATGTCGTCCTTGTATCGATGCGCTTCGGGGCCATCAAAGCCGGGAATGCTGCGTTCTTCACCCTGAAGATCGATCGGGGAACGCAGAATCAAAAACCCCTTGTCGCCGAAAAGTTCACGCGTGCGCGCCGCTTGCGCAAGCACCAGCGTGCGCGTTGCAGGCTCATTCATAATCGCATACGGCGGATCCATGAAGACAAGATCCACGGGCTTTGGGCTCGCTGCGATCGCGGTCGGACCGAGCGCATCAGCCATGAGCGCGCTGACGCGATCGCCACACTTGAGTTCTTTGACATTGTGCTCGAGGTAGCGAAACACATCGCGATCGCGCTCGACCATCACAACTTCAATCGCGCCGCGACTCGCGCATTCAAGGCCAATCGTGCCAATGCCCGCGAAGAGATCGAGCACGCGCGCGCCTTTGAACCAACCGTGAAGCATGGCAAAGAGCGACTCCTTCACACGCGCCGTCATTGGTCGTGTGCGGTCTTCACCTGCGGGAGTCAGCAGGACACGTGAGCGATAGTCACCTGAAATAATTTTGAGCACAATGCGAGTGTACAGCGACTGTACGAACCACATCAAGGCTTTGCGGGTGCGTCTTCGGAACGAACAGCAGGCTGGCTTGCCGCAGGTTGCGTGAGCAGCGGACTCTCGCCTCGCCACACGCGTTCGCGATTGGAACGATGCACGATTGCCTCGACAAACGCAGCATATTCCTTCGAGATTCGCGCAAGGTCTTCCGCGAAATACTCGCGCATCACCGCTGGTCCAACCTGCCGACCAATCGCCATGCGACGCTCATTGCGCGTGCCCGCTTTGTTCGATTCCCACAGCGTGCTTGCAATGCGCCCTTCGACGGCATCATTGAGCAGCCGCTCAAGACCTTTGCGATAGCGACCGCCTTCACCTTCGTTCAAAAAGTGCACAAGCGCCCACACTTGCGCGTAGTAGCCAAGGAGCGTGCTGCGGCCCGTCTGCAGGAATTCTTGTGGCGTGCCTTCGACGAGATCAGTGAGCGCGACAAATCGATTGCGACCCATCACATCACGCAACTCACCGAAGCGCTCGAAGTTGCGCCACGGTGAGAATGTCGGAGGCGCACCATCGACGCCACCCTTCACGCCTTCCATATAACACGCGATACCTTCTTCAAGCCACACAGGAAGCGCATGGCGAAAAACTCGCTGCGTGTAGGCGTGCCAGCCTTCATGCGCGGCGATGGTGAATGTGTCCCAACGACCGATGTCGTAGAGCACCGCATCGCCTTCGATGGTGTAGCCACCGCGACCGATCTTTTCGTACATGGCCGCTTCTTGCGGAAGCCGTTCACGGGTGTACGCCAGCCATTCGCTGCGCTCGCCGAAGACATAGACATCAATCGCACGATCAGGCGCGGGTAACGGCACAAGTGCGCAGCGATAGTGATCAAGCGCTGTCGGCAAGAAGATCTGCATGCGCTCGCGAATGATGGGATCACGCAGGGTTGAATGAATGCGATGGGTTCCAACATCGATGCATTCGCCGATATTGCCCGCGTAGGACCACGGTTCGATAACGGGTTCGCTGCGGAGAGTATTCCGGAGAGTACTCGTGTCGACTTCAGCCGTAACGGCGGCTGGCGCGCTCCCAATGGACCGCGTGGTACACGCATTGAGGAACCAAAGTGTTGCTGCGCCAGCGAGGAGCGCGAGCGCGAGTTGATGAAGTTGATCGATTCGTCGCGTCATAAGGCGTCCATGCGCAACGCCCCGTCCGTGCGTTCAATGCAGTCTAGCGTTCAATTTGCTCGCAGTGGGATTGTTTCGGAATCGATTAACGCGAGGCGAGAGATCGCTAGTCGCCACCGCCGTCGCCGCCGCCGCCGTCACTTCCGCTGTCACCGCCATCGCTTGCATGATCACTTGCATGGTCACTTGCATCCACCTCATGATGATGTGTGTCACGGAATTGGTGGTCGCCACCGCCTCCAACGAATCCTGCAGCGCTGCCGCTCGTTCCGTCGTACTGATCTGCGCGATCACGACCTTTCACAGGTGGGCGGTTGACGCTAAACAGCATGATCCCGAGCGCGATCGCAAGCGCGACGAGTCCCACGCCGATGACCAGCGCAAACATAAACATGCCCGTCATGATCATTC
>QWPU01000188.1 GCA_003671065.1 Planctomycetota bacterium
GCCACCGACATAGCGATCAACGCCGCCCGCGTGGCAGGATGCAGCGTCGTAGCTCGTCGGCGCAGATTGATCAGGCGAAGAGGCTTTGCGCGACAACATCCAATACTTCTCGGCATCGGGTGAAACGAGATGCTGTGAATCTTTCGGCGAGCAATAGCGCAGGTAATACCAACAACTTCCAGCCCATCCAGGCATGGTGTTGGTCTCACGAACAACCGGCGTTTCCCCTGCAAGATGCTTCGCATCAACACCAGCAACAGCCGCAGTTGTGTGCGTCCACTCGCGCGCTTTACCTAGCGGCGGTTGCGGAGTATCGCTTTCAATCGGCGTGTAATCGGCGAGCGCAGGCAGCGTGACTGGAAGCGCATTCGTCGAGATTGGATAGTGAATGCCCTCCGCGTCATAGACGATTGGGAACGGTTCACCCCAATAACGCTGCCGCGAAAAGAGCCAATCGCGCAGACGGTAATTCACACGCCGCGCGCCGATGCCTTTCGCTTCGAGCCAATTGTTCATCGTGCTCGTGGCATCTGCAGTACTCAAGCCATTGAGCGACACACCAATCAATGCGTTCGCGCTATTCACCGCGTGACCTTCACCACTCGTCGCGCGCTCAGCTGTGTAGGCAACGCCGCTGATCTCAACAACTTGTCGGATCGGCAGTGCGAACTCCGTCGCAAAATCAAAGTCGCGCTCATCATGCGCAGGTACCGCCATGATCGCGCCTGTGCCGTAGCCCATGAGCACATAGTCCGCGGTCCACAGCGGAATGCGCTCATTCGTTGCAGGATTGATGGCATACAACCCCGTTGCAACGCCCGTCTTCTTCTTCGATTCCTGACGATCGATGTCCGATCGATTCTTCGCCCACGCGACATACTCCGCAAGTTTTGGATTCGTTGACAACGCCAACGCATGCGCAACGATTGGATGTTCAGGCGCCACGACCATGTAGGTCGCACCAAAGAGCGTGTCGCTGCGCGTCGTAAACACTGTGAGCGTTTCAGCAGAATCTGCAATCGCGAAACGAATCTCTGCGCCTTCACTACGACCAATCCAGTCGATCTGCATCGCGCGCGTGGACTCTGGCCACTTCACCAACGCAAGATCAGCAACCAAGCGATCGGCGTAGGCCGTGATGCGAAACATCCATTGTTTCAGCGGTTTTCGCACGACAGGATGACCACCGCGTTCACTGCGACCATCGATGATCTCTTCATTGGCAAGCACGGTGCCAAGCTTCGGGCACCAGTTCACCGTCTGCACGCCCAAGTACGCAAGCCGCACCGTATCGAGGTGCGCTTGTCGCTCGCGCTTACTACACGCGCTCCATTTCTTCGTGGTACCACTCGCCGCAATGACGCGATCTTCCTTCGCGACACTCGCTTCGAACTCACTGATCGGTCGCGCTGCGTTCACGCGCGGATCGAACCACGACTCATACGCCAACAGCCAAATCCACTGCGTCCAGCGGTAATAGTCGGGATCAATCGTCGCGAACTCGCGCGACCAGTCATACATGAATCCGAAGCGCTTCAACTGCCTGCGAAAGTTGTCAATCGCTTTCTTCGTCGTGACTTCAGGATGAACGCCTGTCTGAATCGCGTACTGCTCCGCGGGCAAACCAAACGCGTCCCATCCCATCGGATGGAGCACATTGAAGCCCTTCAGTTTCTTGTAGCGACAAATGATGTCAGTCGCGGTGTAGCCTTCAGGGTGACCCACATGAAGGCCCGCGCCCGATGGGTAGGGAAACATGTCAAGGCAATAGAACTTCGGCTTTGATGCATCGAAATCCGCATCACCAGGATTCGGCTGGCGATAGCCATAGCCAACACCATCGGGCCACTGCAGACTCGCCTGCAAACGCTCTTCAAGCGCGTTCGCAAACGCTGCGGTGTAACGGTGCGGAAGTTCGTTGATCTCGAGTGAAGTGGGCGCGCCTGACATGGGGCGGCGATTGTAGAGAATCAGTCTTGCACTTCCGCGTACGCAGCGATTTTTCCGCCACGCTTGCGATCCATGTTGTGAAGATGCTTGAGCGTCTCACCCACGAGGAAGAACGAGCCCGTCACGCAGACGAGATCTTCGCGACTCACCGCGCGTGTCGCCATTTCGAGCGCTTCTGGAAGCGATTTCGCCACTTGGCTCATCTTGCCGCTGCGCTCGTGGAAGAGCTTCTGCAGATCTTCTGGATCGGCAGCGCGAGGGTTGTTCGCCGCACGCGTGAAGATCACTTTGTCGGCGCCGAGATTGAGTTTGTCAACCATCCCGCCCATGTCTTTATCGCTGCAACAACCGAAGACGCAAATCATCGAGTCATACGGCACATGCGCGCCAACGCAACGCATAAACGCACCGACTGCAGATGGATTGTGCGCGCCATCGACGATGACGCGTGGACGATCCCACACGAGTTGCATGCGACCTTGAATCGTGGTCTCCGCAAGACCCGCCGTGATCTTGTCTTCAGGACAATCGAAGCCGACGGTCTTCAGATGATCGACAACGGCGAGCGCGAGTCCGCAGTTGGACGCTTGATGCTCACCTTGCAGCGGCACAGGCAAATGCTCGAGCCGCGAGTTCTTGGTGTAGAGACAGACACGCGTGTGCGGTCCGTGTGCATCAGTCACGCAGAAGCGTGCGGAGTAATCGATGTCCTTGTTTACGATACGCATCGGCGCGCCGACCTTCTCGGCGATTTCAACAAGCGTTCGCTCGACCGTCGCTTCGCTCTCAAAGATGAACGCAGGCACGCCCGGCTTAAAGATGCCTGCTTTCTCACGCGCGATTTCCTCGAGCGTATTACCAAGCAAATGCGTGTGATCGAAATCGATCGACGTGATGACCGTCGCTTCAGGTGTGATGACATTGGTGCTGTCGAGTCGTCCGCCTAAGCCCACTTCAACAATCGCGATATCGACTGCTTGTTCCGCGAAGTGCTTGAAGCACACGGCGGTGAGCGCTTCGAAGAAAGTTGGCTCTACGCCCGCTTTTTCCGCGGCTTTTGCGACTTGACGCATGAGGTCAGCGAAGATCGCCTTCTCAATCAAGACGCCGTTGATCGAGATGCGCTCGCGCACTTCAATGAGATGCGGACTGGTGTACATGCCGACCGCGTAGCCGCATTCCTGCAGCATCGAAGCGATCATCGCAACCGTCGAACCTTTGCCGTTGGTTCCCGCGACATGCACCGTGCGGATCTGTTGCTGCGGGTTGCCGAGCTTCGCAAGCAGCGCGTGCATGCGATCGAGTTTGAATGTCGACTCGTTGTACTTCACAGTGCGCATGCGCTCGAAATTCGTGCGCTCAAGGAGATAGCGCACCGCGGCGCTGTAGCCGTTGATGTCGCTCGAACCCTTCGGTGCCTTGCCTTCAGTGCCTCGTCCAGCGCGCGCTTCAAGCGGGCGCACGGTGGCGGCTTCCTCAGGACGAGTTGCGCGCAAGCCGAGCTGGCGTGCAGGTGGTTGCTCAGTAACATTTCGTGGCGTTGCAGCGGCGATGGCCTTGCGCGTTGCTTCACTCACGGCGTGGATCTTTGGCGTGGACACGATTGCAGCCGCGGGTTCCTTGCTCGACGACCCAGCCTTCGATGCGGCTGCCTTTGTTGTTGTCTTTACTGTTGCAGGAGTTGAGATCGCTGCGGCCTTCGCAGTTGCTGTTGCCTTCGCAGTTGCCTTCGTTTCAGGCTTCGCGCTTACTTTCGTAGCGGACTTCGATGCGGCGCTGTCATCAATTTTGCTGGTGCGCACAGGCGTTCGCGCAGAGATTTCGCGCGCGATAGACGCAGCGGACTTCGTTGCCTTTGTGGAGGCAGGCTTAGTGGCGGAAGCTGTCGGTGCGATGGCGTTGCGCTTTGGAGTGCGCGGGGAAGAGTCGTGCGGCATAGATTTGGAGGATAGCGAAACGAAGCGCGCGACGCAAATTATCTATGTTAACTACTTGCATAATAGGTACTTACGCGCCATCGCTGTTTCGTGACTCGGCCACTTCCCTCCGCTCGCCAACCTCCCTCCTGCCGTACCTTCTCGGGATGGAACCACTTGACCGCAAGCACAGCCTCGGACTCGAAAGTTGGCGAGCCCTTCGCATCCTCAGTGAATTTGTTGACGGCGTCGAAACAATGTCACGCTATCCCGATGGTGTCGCAGTCTTCGGAAGCGCGCGATTGAAGCCCGCGCATCCTGCATACATCCAAGCAGAGAAGTGCGGCAAGTTGCTCGCTGAAAAAGGATTCACCGTCATCACTGGCGGTGGTCCAGGCATCATGGAAGCCGCAAATAAAGGCGCAAAAGAAGCAGGTGGCATCAGTGTTGGGCTCAACATCGTGCTGCCGATGGAGCAGCGACCGAACCCATATCAAACAGTCGATATCGAGTTCCGCTACTTCTTCGTGCGCAAGGTGATGTTTGTGAAGTACGCGCGCGGATTCATCATCTTCCCTGGTGGCTTTGGGACGATGGATGAACTCTTCGAAGCGCTCACGCTCATCCAGACCCTTAAAATCGTGCCGTTTCCCGTGGTTTTGGTGGGAAAAGCGTTTTGGTCGGGCCTCATCGAATGGATGAAGACCACACTGCGCGACGAATACGAAACCGTGAGCCCCGCTGACTTCGACATGTTCAGCATCACTGACAGCGTCGAAGAGGCCGTGCAAATTGTGTGGGACTCGCACACGGGCAAACGCGTTGCGGCGCCAACGCTGCCACGCTTTGCAACCGATGAAGAAGAGCGTCTCTCGGGTGACGGCACGCGTGGTGGTCCGCGCCATCGTCGTCGTGGTGGCGAGAGTTGGCATGAGAGCGCGATCTAATGGCGAAGTCGCCTGATGAACTGCCGATTCAGCGGGCGAAAGAAGCGATTGTTGCAGCGGTGACTTCCGCGAATCGTCTCGTCGTTGTTGCAGCAACAGGTTCAGGCAAGAGCACGCAACTACCGAAGATGCTGCTTGAGTTGCCGTGGTTGCGTGGCGACATTGTGGTGCTTGAGCCGCGTCGACTTGCTGCGCGCACACTCGCCGCACGCGTTGCGCACGAACTTGGCACTGAGCTCGGCGGTCTAGTCGGATACGAAACGCGTCATGATCGACGCGTGAGTGATGCGACGCGCGTGCGCTTTGTTACCGATGGATTATTCGTGCGGCAGATGCAACGCGATCCGACGCTTGCGCGCGTTGGGGCTGTCATTCTCGATGAGTTTCACGAGCGCAGTGTGGCGCTGGATGTCGCGCTCGGTCTCGTGAAGCTCGTGCAAGAGACCAAGCGAACGGATCTGCGCATGATTGTGACGAGCGCAACACTTGAAGCGACGCGGCTGGAGTCGTTTCTCGCGTGCAACACGATCGTCGCGGAAGGTCGTTCGTATCCAGTCACGATTGAGTATCTCGCGAAGGCATCACGCGATACACCGTGGGATCTCGCGGGCGCCGCGATCGAGCGCGTGCTCGATGCCTACGCGCGCGGTCAAGCCGAAGACCCGGGACATCTCCTCGTCTTCATGCCTGGCGCGTATGAAATCATGCGCACCTGTGAACGCGCGAAGGCTGCACTCTCGCGCACGGGCGTTGCGGCGGAAGTGCTGCCGCTTCACGGTGGACTCACGCCTGATGAACAAGATCGCGCGGTGAGCAGCGCGGATCCGCAGAAGCGTCGACGCATTATCGTTTCGACGAATGTGGCTGAGACGAGCCTCACGATTCCTGGCGTGCGCACGGTGATTGATTGTGGTCTCGCGCGCATTCATCGCTACGACCCACTGCGCGGCATTGACACGCTGCGCGTCGAAGCGATTTCGAAAGCGAGTGCTGAACAACGCGCTGGTCGTGCGGGTCGCACAGCAGCAGGTCGCGCGCTGCGTTTGTGGAGCGTGGCCGAGCACGAACGCCGCGATGCCTTCACGATGGCGGAGGTTGCGCGCATCGATCTCGCGAGCGCGATGCTTGAAACGATGTCGCTTGGAGTCGCTGATTTTGCGCGCTTTCCGTGGCTTGATGCACCGAGCACGACGCGCATCGATGAAGCGACGAAGACGCTGACGACGCTTACTGCGATCAACAAACACGGTCTCACCGAGACAGGCCGCGCGATGGCTCGCGTCCCTGCGCATCCACGCCTTGCGCGCGCACTCGTCGAAGCTGCGCGGCTCGGATGCGCGCGTCGAGTCGCGCGCATCGCCGCTGCAGTGAGTGATCGCGATCCAGCGGAAGGTGTTGGCGCACAGACGCTGCTCAGTCTTCTCGACAAGCATGATCCGCAGAGCGATGCGCTCGTCCGCGAGAAACTCATCGCTGCCACTGAAGACCGCGCGTTGCCATCCAGCGCCGATCGTCTGGCGTGTCGCGAAGCCGCGCTCGTCGCCGATCAACTTATGCGCAGTGTGCGTAGCGATGCAAGCGCAACCGACGACAGCAACGATGCGGTTTCCCGCGCGCTGGTCGCAGGATTCATCGATCGCATCGCGTTTAAATTGGAAACAACGCGTCCGCATTGCGCGTTTGCAG
>QWPU01000189.1:0-5713 GCA_003671065.1 Planctomycetota bacterium
AGAATGTTGCTGAAACAGCGTCAAATCCGGGGTTTGTCGTGAAGCGACTGACGCCTGTGTCACCAAAGGTAGCGCCGAAGACGCGCTCGGTGACGACACCCGTAGCGGCGATGGTCGAGGTCGTGATGGTGGCGGCATCATTCACCGCAAGAATCACATCGCCCGCGTGCTGTCCGTGTGCGTTGAGGGCTAGCAGGTTGAGCGTGAACAGTACGAACGGGATATTGAAGTGCATGGGATCTCCTGCGCGTGTGCGCGGTGAAAGTCTGTGAGCTATGAGGGAACTGCAGCGAAGCGAGCAAAGAGGGAACTGACGCGTGGATCGAGCCGATTGCGCTCCTCGTCGATGTAGATGCCTCCGAAGAGCGCGCTCTCAACATGGCCGTCGAGGTAACTCCAATTGGAAACAGCACTCGGCGAAGGTTGATCGCGTGACACCGCATTGATGGCGACTTCGTGCGAGGCGAGTGTTGCAGCGGTTGCCTGCGTGCCCCAACCTTCGATGTGCGGATGATCAGCGCAAGCGAATGGTCCCGTCGGAGTCATCAGCAGCAACTGCACCGTGCCAGCGTGGTCGTCGACTTTCGATAAGCGGTCACTCGCTTGAGAAGGGTCGATGGCCGCCCAAGGTGAAAACTCTCGTGCGAGAAAGTTGTTCAGGCCGTAACTCGTGCGCCGAAACTGCGAATCACTTCCAGGCAGTGGGATTCCCTCGCCGCCAGCGCTGCGTGCCCAGTGTGGGCTTTCATCGAGGGGTGAGCGAATCAGAGAAGTGTCGCAGTAGCCACGCGTCGCGAGCACATCCACAAAGCTTCCGCCGTCGCCTTGATCGATTCCGCCGTGAGGAAGCCGGGCGTCAATGAGCCACCCAGCTTCGTCGGTTGAATACGCGAGTGACGCAAACTGGAGCGTCCGAAGATTGGCAAGGCATGCCATCGTCCGAGCGCTATGACGAAAGGCGGAGAGGGCAGGGAGGAGAAGCCCAAGGATGACGGCGATAATCGCGAGCACGCAGAGTAACTCGACGAGCGTAAACGCCCGCCGAAAACGAGATTGAGTGAGCACACAGAACTCCTGCCTGTTCAAACAGGCTTTGGAGAAAACTGAACAAGGTCGACAACAGTCATTGACCGCTGCCGTGACGCATTGGGTTCAGTGGGAGTTCGGAGGGGGGCGCGCCGCGCAGAGGTCTGGTGCGTCGGCAACGACGGGCGTTGTCGGCGCCTGTTCATCAAGGATCCGCAGCAATGACACTACATTTGGAACGCATTTGACGAGTACTGGAGCCAGGAGGTTTACGCTGAGTTCAGCGCAGACAGAGCATCCATCGGTTGAAGGATGCTCGCGCGGGTTCGAGTGCTCGCCTGAATTGGTAGAGCCCGATGTTTGACTTTGAACTGATGGATCAGAAGTGTCGCAGCGGTCCTGGTGTAGGTGATGCGAGTGATCGTGCGTATCACCTGACACACTGTGTGCCGTGCTTAAAGTGCAGCACGGGCCGCCGCTGTGGGCAACCATCAGATGCAAAAAACGCGCGCCGCCGCCTGAAAGCAATATCGCAATCAACGCCGCGATAGGCGTGAGTCGATGGGTGAGAATGCGCGCGCGCCGCAACAAGAATGGCGAGGGTAGCCAACTGCAGCGGCTTAGGGAAGCGAAATCTGGGAAATGTTCGCCTGCACTGTCGCGAGGACTGCAATGCGGTCGTTGTCAGGAATGGGCGTTATCTCAAGCGTATCTCCGCGTTTCGCTTTAAGAAACAGTGCGTTCGATTCGCTCACTTCGCGATCAAGTAATCGCATCATTCGCATGTCACCGTCGCTGCGACACACCAGTCGCTCGGTCTTGCCGCGACTTCCAAGCGTGTCGGTGACGATGCGCATCGTGACGCGCGCGTCACTCGCGATCACTGCAGCGGGCGCACACGCAAGAAACGCGAAGAGCGCGCGTTCATCGCGTCGACCAACCAGCTTATCGATGGTCAATACGCGCGGCGTCGGTTCAATGCGGCGCGCTTCGTGGCACCAATCGCCTTCGCGCGCAAGCATCGGGCAGCGTTGTTGATGCAAACACGGCGCAACGACATGCATGCCGCCGAGTGCAAGCAGCGCATCACGCAGCATCATGAGCGCGCGCGTCGTGGTCTTGAGCGCAGGTTCGATCACGAGCAGGGGAGCAGCCGTTGCCCAACGCGCCACCATCGCGGCGGTCTCGCGCGAATGCGTGTCGCCAATAAGCAGTTCATTCAGCGCGGTTTGACAGAGAATCAGATCACGCGCTTCAACCGTAACGCTGCGAAAGTCCTTCGCTTCGATGCGAAGCGCGAGATCAAATCCACAGTGCTCCGCCGCCGCCTGCACGCTTCGTTCAAACGCGCGAGCCGCTGGTTCGCCGAGTTCAATCGCATGCAGTTCGATGCGTATGCGATTCGTGAGTCCGCTCGCCGCGCGCGCTCCCGCCAGCCACGCCATGAATCCCACGCTCGTCGCGCCAACGCCCGCGCCGAGATCCGTAACTCGAATCGTGTCAAGCGCGCTCAGCCGCGCAAACGCAGCACTTCGCGCAGCACATTCCGTGAGCGCGAGTCCAATCTTGGGCGCATCACTCGCCAGAAAATACTCAGACTTCGCAACAAGGTGCGACACCGACGCTTGTTCGCGCGTCAATTTCCCCCGTTCACTGGTGTATAGATCAGACAGCCTCGTGACCGCTTTCGCGAGTTCCGTATCAGCGCTCGCAGCGAGCGCGCGCTCAACGGCCGCAATGCATTCGCGAGCAACGCTCCGCGCAGAATCTGGCGAGTGGCCTGTCAAACGCACGCGGTTGGATTCGAACCAACGACCCTCGGTTTCGAAGACCGATGCTCTATCTTCGGAATCGCTCAAAACAAAGCCCTTTTCGAGTGCGACGAATCGCGAGGGAGCAGTAGTGGGAGCAGTCGGAGTGGAAACCGAGACACAACAGACCTCCAAAGATCCTGACTTGGCCGCGCTGGTTGCGGCGTGGGAAACGCTCCCGATGGCGCTTAGGCTTGGCATCGTAGCGATGGTGAATGCCGCCTAGCGATGACTGTCCCTTTGCCACCCCTCCCGTTGAAGTCAACAGAAGTCCAGTAGTCGCCGTCCACCGAGTTGTCGGCGAATCACGAGCCACTGGAATCCGATTGCACGCCGCTTACCGAAGCCGGATGAACGGAACTTTGTTTCGAAGCGAGTAGCCGCCACCGTTGATGGTGAACGGCTCGGGGTAGTGCTTGCTCTCGTCGCTCACTCCGCGGAGCTGAAAGAGTGGATCAATTCCGTCACCCGCCGCGAACTGCATCAGCAAATCCTGAAATGATTCCGCGGCCGTTCGCGACACAAAGTCCATATCGATGAGACCCATGTTTGCGTCGAAATAGTTGCGAAAGAGGCTGTCCTCGAAGGCAAACCGCTCCTTGACTATCAGCGCCTCCACTTTCGCCAGAAGCGTCCAAGCGTCGGCCTCGGAATTGGGATCGGTCGGAAACGTAGTCAGATAGTTGTACGGATCATTGACCCACGCGCTGAGCGCCGCTCGTGCCGCGCCTCTGTCGATGTAGGAACGAAACGAACTACCCGCTGCGTTTCCACATTCCGCTGCGATCCTATCGGCCTGCTGGTTCATGCTCTCGACAACTGCGCGTTCCAAACGATCCATGAACGCTCGGTTGAAAGCATCGCGCACATCTTGAGCATCGGAGGGAAGTGCGCCTGGCTGATTCCACGCGAACGCAAAAATCTCGAGTGCAAGTTGCGGCGCAGCGTCGCTAGGTTCAGCCTGTTCGCATGCTTGAGCGAGAAACGCCACAACATGGTCGCCCAACTTCGGGCCAAAGCGCGCACCTGCTGGGAGTTGTCCAATGAGTGCCGCGCAATACAATTTCGCGCGGTCATGGAGAAGGTCATCGCATTTTTCAGCCCGTTCAATAGCTGCAAAAAGTCTGCTGCGAAACTGTTCGCGCTGAGCAACCACCGCAGGAAACGCCGCGCCAATCTCGGCGGCTTCGGTCGCCCAACACGGCGTCCAACAGAGGGAATGAAACCCGATGGCGCTCGGCGGCACGCGCTCCTGCACGAGCGCCGCGAGTTGCGGAATCCCGGATGCAGTGAGCACCCCGTGCAGCGCTACGGTCGCGGCATCCGCATCCTTGATGCGACCAAGTGCTCGAAGCAAACACTGTCGAGCATCCGCACATTCAACCCACATCAAAAGCGAGAGGCCTCCATCGGGCGGAAGCGGAAGTGATTCGTGAAGTCGCGCGACCGCAATCAACTTGAGATTGTCCAACGATTCTTCAGATTGTTGCGCAACAGGAGCGGGGTCCTGGGCCGAAGTGACATCGGGCGTGTCCAAGTTTGCACGTTCTGTCGCGGCAAGCAATCGCTGAGCCAATCCCCAACTTTCAATTGCCGAACGATGACGCGAGATATCGATGGGAGTCGGCACCGCAGTCGATACCGATACCTCGAAACGGCCGACCAACCCAAGGTCTGTCAACTCGGATGCACTTGCCGGCCGCGCGGGAACATGCCAACGAGTCGGGCATCCAGCGAGGGGTTTTCCCCCGAGCTCTGCAGCGGGTTCAACAACGCCTTTAACAACCGATGCGCTCTCCCCCGATTGGTTGATGCGCGTCCAGAGCCACACGCCCTCGACACGAATCCCTTCGAGGACGCTCGCTCGGAGCAGCGTTTCCGAATCGAACGGAACGGTCACGCTCGCGTCGGTCGAAGCATAGATAGTGACTGGGCCGAACTCGACATCGATACGCTCTTCAGGTGTCCACTTCCGTAGGATCAAGGCCGCGTGCACGGTGATGTCCGCTGCGCGCATCCTCAGCCAAAATGGAGTTCCTACCTTTGCGGCTCCAACCACCAGGGCACCGCGAGCCGCCTCGCCGATCGACACCGAGAGGTCGTCTGGCGGAAGCGACAGCCCTATCGGATCATGCACGATCGCTTGGGCAGTCGCGGAGAACGCGGACGGCATGTTCAACCCGAACATGGCGAACCCAACGCAACATCGAACCGCGGTTACGACGAGCGCGCTCGCAACCGACATGCGTTTGTTGATGAATGTACGAGCGCGATCAACTCGCGGATGTTGTGCAGTGGTCATCATTCTTCCTCAATGAGGCCTGGAGCGACCAAGGGGCGAGCAGGGACGCACGCTTTACAGCCTGGACGAATTCGCCAGGTGAAAATGCCATGGCCACATTTCGCAAGCGCCTCAGAGTAACTTCCGTTACTGAGTCCGTTCATTGTTGCCACATCGGACACTTGATCCATGATGAACTCGGCCTCGCTGCCGGGCGGGGCGACACAATCAACATCAACGCAGACCTGCCGCTCCTGAATGAAAATCGATGCAAGATCACCACCAGCCTCGAGCTGCCAATTCCAATTAGCTCCGGTACTACCCACTCCAACCGTCACTCCGAAGCCGAGCGCCGTGGTTTGTGAAGCAGTCGCCCAAGTTGCGCCAGCAACCCGTGCACTCGCATCTCCCTGCCCCACAGGGCGTGGCAGAATCAGTTTCTGAAACTTGTGGCTTGGCATGGTTCCGACCATTTGGAGCAAGGCACTCCCCGCTGCCGATGCAGTCCCACTCGAGAGGCCAGCAAAAGTCATCCCTCGATGAAGCGTAATCCTGACGGACACAGTTCCACGGCACTCAAACTGCACCACCTTCC
>QWPU01000189.1:5723-6468 GCA_003671065.1 Planctomycetota bacterium
TCCCGTCGCGCTGATGACCGGACCGACAGAGGAACCCGGGAGGTACTGCGTCATCAATGGCGGAATTCCCATGTTGGATAGTCTGCAGTGGGCAAGCAACACCGATCCGTCGCGGACTCCCCATTCACGATAGTTTGTCACATGTGCAAGATAGTCAGGCCACCAGTCGCGATCAATTCCCGTAAGCGCAAGTTCGCTGTTTGCACTGGGTGACCCAACTTCCCATTTCCAAACTCCACATCCCGTATCGGTCGTGCCCGATGGTGGAATCTCCTGCCAAAAACCGTCAAGGTCCTTAGGGGCGTGCGCGTGGATCGGACTCGACAATGCGATCGCGGCGACGAGCGAGAAGGAGCACGCGAAGGCGCACGCCGCTCGTCCGTGACTCACTGCTCGATTCAATTTCGTGCAAATCCCTGTTCTGATCTGTCGCATGACTTAGTCCTTTCGAAAATTTGAGCGCAGCTTTTCGGTGGGCAGCAACAATGCGATCGCGTGTGCGCGAAAACTGTAAACAAGTATTATCTAGCGCGCAACTTTGAAAGATGCAAAATTTTTTTTGGAAACCGCGCCACCCTGCACAAAGGAGGTTGGCCGTGAATCAACTGCAGGGACGACTCCCCTAGTTTCGAAGAAGTTGACCTCGTAGGGTGTGATTGACGATGGACTACTGCGCTCAAGAGCACCCATTAAAACAACAACACGAGCCAACTTCACCAATTTGCCACCATGGTGATGACGTCAG